>NZ_OZ253498.1:900000-1057500 GCF_965262185.1 Candidatus Pelagibacter sp. | reverse complement strand
TTAACCTTGCGGTCGTACTCCCCAGGCGGTGTGTTTATCGCTTTCGCTGCGACACTGAAAATAAATTTCCAACGTCTAACACACATCGTTTACGGCATGGACTACGAGGGTATCTAATCCTCTTCGCTACCCATGCTTTCGTTCCTCAGTGTCAGTAATGATCCAGAAAGCTGCCTTCGCAATTGGTATTCTTTCTAATATCTACGAATTTCACCTCTACACTAGAAATTCTGCTTTCCTCTATCATACTCTAGCTGAAAAGTTTTAATGGCAGTTCCAGAGTTAAGCTCTGGGATTTCACCACTAACTTTTTCAACCACCTACGAACTCTTTAAGCCCAGTAATTCCGAACTACGCTAGGTCCCTTCGTATTACCGCGGCTGCTGGCACGAAGTTAGCCGGACCTTCTTATTCGGGTACAGTCATTTTCTTCCCCGACGAAAGAGCTTTACAACCCAAAGGCCTTCTTCACTCACGCGGCATCGCTGCATCAGAGTTTCCTCCATTGTGCAAGATTCCCCACTGCTGCCTCCCGTAGGAGTTTGGGCCGTGTCTCAGTCCCAATGTGGCTGATCATCCTCTCAAATCAGCTATTGATCACAGTCTTGGTAGGCCATTACCCCACCAACAAACTAATCAAGTGCAGGCTCATCCAATGGTGCATAAAGCTTTCTCCGTAAAGACTTATCCGGTATTAGCACAAGTTTCCTCGTGTTATTCCAGGCCAAAGGGTAGATGCCTACATGTTACTCACCCGTCTGCCACTAAGTATTGCTACTTCGTTCGACTTGCATGTGTTAGGCGTGCCGCCAGCGTACGTTCTGAGCCATGATCAAACTCTCAAGTTTAAAAACGGCGCACACTAGCTTCCATATAAATTCTAAGAATAAAATTTATATGTGATTGAAGTGTGTACGACAAATTTTTGGTAACCTTAACCGTCCACACTTCTCTTCTTAAATTTTAACTTTTAAAATAGCTAATTGAGCAAAAAAAGCTCAATAATCCTCACTAATTTATTGTATTAACAATAATTTTACTGAGAAAGTTCAGTGCTTATAGGCTAAAAATAATGGAAATCAAGCATTTAAGAATAAATTTTTAAATAAAAACACCGCATTTTAAGGGCTTTTTTTTGATTTTTACCACTCTCTAAACTAATAATTGTGTTCACTTAAATATAAAATGTTTAAAATTCTATTGAGTAAGATTAAAAAAAACTTTCAGATTTTTGGCTTAGTTTATTTGATTCTTCTTACTGCTATCTTCACTAATTATTTTAATTCAACAAAAAAAGAGAATTTAGAAATCCATAATAATTTTATTGATAATGTCTACTTTAAAAAAACACTTACACACATAGTTGAAAACCTTGAACCAAAATACAAAAAAATAAAACATAAAATAAAATCTGGCGAAACATTTGATAAAATTTTAGAGAATTATCAAATACAAAAAAAGGAAATATCAGAAATAAAAAATGCTTTAAAAAAAAAAGTTAATCTTAATAAATTGAATACTAAACAAATTATTGAGTTCAGCTTAGATAAAACCAATAATCAAATTAATGAATTTACTTTTCAAATATCAAATAAACAAAAAATATTTTTAGTAAGAGATAATTCTAAAAATACTTTTAATGATGAAATTATATCAATTAAATTGGAAAAAAAAATAGTTTACAAAGAAAACTTAATTTTACAAAGTCTATATAAAGCTGCAACAGACGAAAAAATACCAGCAAATATAATAATTGAATTTGCTAGGATATATGGTTTTCAAGTCGACTTCCAAAGAGATATAAGAAAACAAGATAAGTTTCAAATAATGTATGAAGTTTTCCTAAATGATAAAAATAAAATCATTGAGACAGGAGAAATACTTTTTGCTAATTTAAGATTAAGTGGGCAAGATAATGGACTTTATTATTTTGATAAAGAGGGAAGTGAAGGACATTATGATAAAAATGGTAAGAGTGTTAAAAAAGCTTTAATGAAAACTCCAATTAATGGAGCAAGACTTTCATCTTCCTTTGGTATGAGAAAACATCCTATAGATGGATACAATAAAATGCATAGAGGTACCGATTTTGCTGCACCAACAGGAACACCTATAATGGCATCTGGTGACGGTGTTGTAAAAAAAGCTGGATGGTGTGGTGGAGGTGGTAACTGTGTAAAAATAAGACATAACTCAACTTATCAAACAGTGTATGCTCACATGTCAAAGTTTGCTCGTGGTATTAAAGCAGGAGTAAGAGTAAAACAAGGTCAAACAATAGGTTACGTTGGTTCTACCGGTAAGTCTACTGGACCTCATTTACATTACGAAGTGATTGTTAACGGAAAAAAAGTTAATTCTCAAAAACTAAAGCTTCCTTCTGGTAAAATTTTGAAGGGTAAGGAAAGAAAATTATTTGAAACAAATAAAATTAAACTAGATGTTCTTAAATCAGAAAAAATTATAGGTTTAAATTAATTGGCCTCTGCTGTTGTTTCAACTTGAATATCTAAGTTAGAATTGTCTTTTAAATTTTTTTCAGAAACATCAACGTTTTCTGATGGCTTATTTGTTTCTTTTCCATTTTCATCAGATTTCTCTTCAAAATTTCTCTCTTTTTTGAAACTTTCTCTTTCATTTAGTATTCTCGTGAAATGATCAGCATGCTGAAGGTAATTTTCAGAGAGAATTTTGTCACCATTTGACAAAGCTTCTCTAGCTAGATCATTGTACTTTTCGATCAGTTTTGGTGCATTGTGATTATTTCTTCCTGGTGACTTTCTTTTAAAATTATCACTATTAGAAAAATTTGAACTAAATTTCTGCCTGTCACCATTAGATTTAAAATTTCTATCGTTTCTTCTAAAATTATTTCTTCTATTGTTGTTATTGCTGTTATTCCTAAATGTTACCATGATTTAAATAATTATATTTTTGTGCAGATTATGCATCGATCATTATAAGCAAGATCTTTTAGAGCACTATTTATATAAAAACCCTCTTTATTTAATAATTTAATTACTTTATTTTTTTGATCAAAACCAATCTCTAAAATAAATTTACCATTTTTTTTAATCAGCTCAGATGATTTTTTAATAACTTTTCTGATTTCTGATAAACCATCCAATCCACCATCTAGTGCTATTTTTGGTTCAAACCTAGCAATTCCTTTATCCAAATATTTTATAATATGTTTTTTAATATAAGGAGGATTAGAAACTATCAAATCATATTTGCCCAAACTAAATTTGTCAACATTAGATTTATATAATTTAAGTCTAGAGTGAACATTTAAACTAATAGCATTCATATTAGCTATTTTTAAACAATTTTTGCTTATATCTATTCCAGTGCCATAAAAATCTTTTCTCTCTCTTAATATTGACAAAAGTATACATCCAGATCCTATGCCTATATCTAAAATACTAAGTTTACTTTTATTTTTTGTTAATTTTAAAATATTTTCAACAATTAGCTCAGTATCAGGACGAGGAATTAAAGTATCTTCTGTTACAAAAAATTCTGAATTCCAAAATAACTTTTTATTAGTTAAATACGATACCGGCTTACCTTCAGACCTTTCATTAATTAGTTTTTGAAATGTATTTAAATTTATTTCTTCTATTTTTTTTTGAGAATTAAGTATTAAGTATTTTTTATCTTTATTAATTGCTTTTGACATTAAAATTTCTGAATCCAAATAAGGATTTAAACAAAATTTATCTTTTAAAATTTTAGCACCTTGAGTTATTGCTGATTGAATATTCATTTATTTTAAATTACTTAAACTTTCTTCTTGTGCTTGCAGTGTAAGTGACTCTATCATTTCATCAAAAGCTTCACCCTCAAGAAATTCCTCTAATTTATGCAAAGTTAAATTTATTCTGTGATCTGTAACTCTACCCTGAGGAAAATTATAAGTTCTAATTCTTTCTGATCTATCTCCAGTACCAATTTTAGTTTTTCTATCTTGTGATCTTTCTTGATCAATTCTTGATCTTTCAAGTTCATATAATCTTGCTCTTAAAATTTTCATTCCTTTTGCTTTATTTTTGTGCTGCGATTTTTCATCTTGTTGAGAAACTGATAAACCAGTGGGTATATGAGTTATTCTAACAGCACTATCTGTTGTGTTAACTGATTGACCTCCTGGACCACCTGCTCGAAAAACGTCAATTCTTAAGTCAGAGTCGTTTATTTTTAAATCTACTTCTTCAGCTTCAGGTAATACAGCAACAGTAGCTGCAGATGTATGCACTCTTCCTTGAGTTTCGGTATCTGGAACTCTTTGAACTCTATGTACACCACTCTCATATTTTAATGTTGAATATATATTTGTACCTTTAATAAATGCAATCACCTCTTTTAAGCCCCCAGCATCACTTCTTGAAATAGAAATAAGTTCTAATGACCACTTTTTTTTATGACTTACTTTTTCATACATTTTGAAAAGGTCTGAAGCAAATAAACTTGCCTCTAGTCCACCAGTTCCAGCTCTTATTTCTATTATTGCATTTTTTTTATCTGCTTCATCTTTTGGCAGTAGAAATAATTTTAATTTTTTTTCGTTGATTTCGTGTTGAGATTTCAAATCAACAAGTTCTAACTCAGCCATATTTTTTAATTCTTTATCTGAAGAGTTGTCCTCTAATATTTTCTCTAATTCTTGTTTTTCATTTTCGAACGATAAATATTTTTTAGCATTAAAAATTATTTCATTAACATCCGAATATTCTTTTGACTTTTCGGCAAATGCTTTATTATCTAAACTTCCTGATGATAGATCTTTTTCTAGTGCAGAATGTTTTGTAATTAATTCTTCGATGGTCTTTGTTGGTATCATTGTTAATTTTCTAATTCAGAGGCCTTTTTTTCAACTTCTGCTACTACTTTATTAACTATATCATTAGTTGTTACTTTCTCACTTTGCACTCCAGATAAATAAAGCATATTATTACCTTTTCCACCTCCAGTTATTCCAATATCAGTTAAAGCAGCCTCACCAGGTCCATTTACAACACAGCCAATTATAGATAGGGTAATTGGAGTTTTTATGTGGGATAACTTTTCCTCTAAAATTTTAACTATATCAATAACTTGAAATGCTTGTCTTGCACAAGACGGACAAGAAATTATTTTAACACCTCTATTTCGTAATCCTAAAGATTTAAGTATTTCATTTCCAATCTTAACCTCTTTTACAGGATCATCTGACAAAGAAACTCTTAAGGTGTCACCTATTCCATCTAATAGCAATGAACCTAGTCCTATTGAAGACTTAACGCTTCCTGATACAAAACTTCCAGCTTCAGTTATTCCAAGATGAAGAGGATAATCTGTAGCGTCCGAAAGCAGTCTGTAAGCTGCAATCGACAAAAATACATCAGAGGACTTTACGCTTATCTTGAAATTAAAAAAATCTTGATCTTCTAATATTTTAATGTTTCTTTTTGCACTCTCTACTAATGCCTCAGGGCATGGCTCTTTATACTTTTCTAGAATATCTTTTTCTAAAGAACCTGCATTAACTCCTATTCGGATTGAACAATCATTATTTTTTGCTGCACTTAAGACCTCATGAATTTTATTTTTATCACCAATATTTCCAGGATTTATTCTTAAACATTTCGCTCCATTTTCTGCAGCCTCTATAGCTCTTTTATAATGAAAATGAATATCTGCAATTACAGGTATTTGAACATTTTTTGTAATTTCTTTTAAGGCTTTTGAAGAGTCTTCATCTGGACAAGAAACTCTTACCAGATCAGCACCCTCTTCATAAATTTTATTTATTTGTTCTATAGTAGCTGAAATATCTGTAGTCAAAGTATTAGTCATTGATTGAACTGATATTGGATTGTCACCACCAACTTTAACACTACCAACGTTAATTACTTTAGTTTTTTTTCGATTTATATTTCTAAATGGTCTTACATTCATAAGTTTAATCTAGTTTAAATTCTTTATGAAGAGCAGCTATTGCTTTTTTTACATTTTTTGATGAAACTAATACTGAAATTTTAATTTCAGATGTTGATATAACTAAAATATTTATTTTTTTTGAAGCTAAAGCTTGAAACATCCTGTAAGTAATTCCAGGTGTAGTAATCATTCCAACTCCAATTATAGAAACTTTGGAAAGATTTTTATCAAAAGAAAGTTTTTTATAAGATATCGATTTATTTTGCTTAATTAATTTCTCAGTTTTTTTCAGATCATCAGATTTAATTGTAAAAGTTAAGTCAGTATCTTTTCCATTTTGAGAAATATTTTGTACAACCATATCAACATTAATCAAATTTCTTGATAGTGGTCTAAAAACTGAAGCAGCAACACCAGGTCTATCTTTAACTCCTACAATTGTGATCTTGGCATCATTTTTAGTTGAAGATATCCCGGTAATTATTTGATCACTAAAGGCCTTTTTAGAGCCTGTTATTAATGTACCTGGTTTATTATCAAATGAAGATTTAACTTTAATATCAATGTTGTTTAACTTTGCATCTTGAACCGATGTTGGTTGCATCACTTTTGATCCTAAAGATGCCATTTCTAACATCTCATCATAAAATATTTTTTTAATTTTCTTTGCTTTTTTATGTTGTCTTGGATCAGTAGTATAAACACCATCAACATCTGTATAAATAATACATTCATCAGCTTTTATAAATTTTGCTAACATTATTGCAGTGGCATCAGAACCACTTCTTCCTATTGTGGTAATTCTATTTTCATTATTAATTCCTTGAAAACCAGTAATAATTGGGATCCCACCTTGTTTCACATAATTATTTAATTCTTTTGTAATTATCTTATTTATTCTCGCTCCAGCATAAGGTCCATCGGTAATTATTGGTAATTGCCAAGAAACCCATGACCTAGACTTAAAACCATCATGAGTAAGTCTTCCTGCAATTAAAGCACATGAAACCTGTTCACCGGTAGAGACAAGCGCATCATATTCAGATCTGCTAAAATTATTACTAATTTGCTTCGATTTTTTTACAAGCTCATTGGTCACTCCACTCATTGCAGATGAAATCACCAAAACTCTATTTTTTTTCTTTTTATAAGCAGCTATAATTTTACATACTTTTTTTATTCTATCTATACTGCCAACAGAAGTTCCACCAAATTTTAGTACAACAGTTTTCATGATCAGTTGAATTAATATAATTTAATTATAAATTGATAAAGTACATCTTAATTGTTATGTCAACTAATTATATATTATGAACAGTATTAATAAAAAAGAAATAGAAAAATTTTCAAATATGGCAGCCGAATGGTGGGATCCAGAAGGAAAATTTAAACCTCTTCATAAATTTAATCCTATAAGAATAAAATACATAAAAGAAAATATAATTAAGGAATTTCAACTTAAAAATAAAAAATATCCTCTTTCTGGAATAAATGTCCTTGATATTGGATGTGGAGGTGGATTGTTATCTGAGCCCATGTGTAGATTAGGAGCTAATGTTACTGCAATCGATGCTTCAAATAAAAATATTGCTATAGCAAGCTTACATGCAAAAAAAAATAATCTAAAAATAAACTATATATGTTCATCTCCTGAAAAACTAAAAACAACAAAAAAATTTGATGTAATTTTGAACATGGAGATTGTTGAACATGTTGAGGATGTTGATTTTTTTTTAAAATCATGTGCTAATCTTTTAAAAAAAAATGGATTAATGTTTGTTGCAACTATAAATAAAACCTTAAAATCATATATATTTGCAATTGTTGGTGCAGAATATGTTTTGAGATGGCTTCCTATTGGCACCCATGAATGGGAAAAGTTTGTTAAGCCTGAAGAATTAAAAAGTATACTAATCAAAAATAATCTTAATCTAAAAAAAATTGATGGAATGAATTTTAGCATTCTGAAGGATGAATGGAATGTTTCTAAAGATTTATCAGTAAATTATATAGCTGAATTTAAGAAAAACTAATTTTCTTTTTCATCAACCCAAGGAATTAATTGTGTATCTATGCCCTCTTCTTTGAGCTCTTTAATGTCTTTCTGAGAGGCTTTACCATATATACCTTTTGTAGGTTTCTTACTGTTGTAGTGAATAGATCTAGCTTCATATGCAAAATTATCCCCAACGTACTCAAAATTATCTTTTATAAACTTTTGGTAATTCTTAATTGTCTTTTTAATTTTTTTGTACTTCTGAGTATCAAATTTTTCTTCATTTTTAGCTTTTCTACTTATTAGCTGAGGAGCCATTAATGTTTTTTCAACTTTTTCAGAATTACAGTTGTGACAGATTAAAAGTTTTTTCTTTTTTAATTTTTCATATTCTGATGAAGAAGAGAACCAACTATCAAACTTTAATTCACAATCGTTGCACAAAAGTTTATATTTTATCATAGTATAGAATTAGTTATCAAAATTTATATTTCAATATAGTTAACTTCTATAATCAGCATTAATCTCAACATAATTTTTTGTAAAATCCATAGTAAAAGCAGTAAAGCTTTTAGTACCAGTAAACAAATCTACAGTGATATCTATATTTTCACCTTTCATATATTCTGCTAATAATTTTTCATCGTAGTTCTTGTGTAATTTTCCACCCTGAATTATTTGATAATTTCCAAATTTAAAACCTAATTTATTTAAATTTATTTTTGGTCCAGCTTTTCCTATTGCCATCACTATTCGTCCCCAGTTTGGATCTTCACCCGCAATAGCTGTTTTTACCAAAGCTGAATTTGCTATTGAGAAAGCAATCGTCTTTGCATCTTGTTCGCTTTTGCTTTTATTAATATTTATAGTGACAAATTTTGATGCCCCTTCTCCATCAGAAACTACTCTCTTAGCTAAATTTAACAAAACATTGTTTAATGCTTTGTCAAATTTTTTTAGTTTTATATCATTAATACTTATAATATTTGAATTGTTTGCTTTATTTGTTGCAAAAATACTAACCATATCATTTGTGCTAGTGTCTCCATCACACGAGATAGCATTAAATGTATTTGTAATATTTTTTTTTAATAATTTACTTAAAATATCATTTGATAAGTTGGCATCTGTAAATATGTATGCCAAGGTGGTTCCCATATTTGGAAATATCATACCCGAACCTTTGGCGACACCATAAATTTTTACTTCTTTATCTCCAATTTTACATTCTTCCATCGCAAGTTTTGGTTTTGTATCAGTGGTCATTATTCCTAAGGCTGCTTTCATCCAAAGAAATTTGTTTTGTGTGTAGTTAATTTTTTTAATCAAGTTTGGAATTTGATCTAATATCTTTTGACATGGAAAAGTTTCACCTATCGTACCTGTACATCCAAAAATAATTTCTTTTGAAGTAATTTTCTTTGGATAATCTTCATCTTCAACTTGTTTTTTTGATAATTGCTCAGAAGCTAAATCAGCAATTTTTGCAAGACTTTCGTAACCTTGTTTACCTGTGAAAGCATTTGCATTTCTAGTATTTACAATAAGAGAATAAATTTTTTTTGATTTTTGATTAAGATTCCATTTAATATTTTCTGAGATAATTTTTGACTTAGTATAGACAGAGGCATGATTTGCACCATCTCTAAAGTAAAACATTACTAAATCATCTCTTTTAGTTTTATATAAATCTGCACTTAGAGCTGAAATAGATAAGCCATCTATATGGTCAAGGTCCTGGAAATCCATCATTCTGGTATTTTTTGATTTCGAGGTTAAAAAATTTGTTAAATTAATACCCATGATATTTAAAATAATTGTTTAATACATATATTAAACAATATATTTAAAGAATAAATCAAATAGTCATGTTTAACCCACTTAACCTAATTACAAAATTTATCAAATCTAGTAACCAAAAAGAACTAGATAGAATTGGAAAAATTGTAGAAAAAATAAATTCATACGAGGAACAATTCATAAAATTAAGCGATACAGACTTTCCAAAAAAAACAGTTGAATTTAAAAATCAATTAAAAAATGGAAAAAGTTTAGAGGAAATTCTACCTGAAGCATTTGCACTAGTAAGAGAAGCTGCAAAAAGAACAAGACAAGAAAGACACTTTGATGTTCAACTTATTGGGGGAGTAGTTCTTCACGAAGGTAAAATTGCTGAAATGAGAACAGGTGAAGGAAAAACACTCACTATTGCTTTAGCAGCTTATTTAAATGCGCTATCTGAAAATGGCGTTCATATAGTAACAGTTAATGATTACTTAGCAAAAAGAGATTCGATGGAAATGGGTCTCATATATAATTTTCTAGGTCTTACTTCTGGATTTATAAATAACGACCAAGATGATCTAGAAAGAAAGAAAAACTACAATTGTGACATTACTTATGCAACCAATAGTGAATTAGGCTTTGATTATCTAAGAGATAACATGAAGTTTTCTCAAAAAGAGATGGTTCAAAGATCTCATGTATTTTCAATTGTAGATGAAATAGACTCCTGTTTAATTGATGAAGCAAGAACTCCACTAGTAATTTCTGGAGCTGCGGAAGATAAAACCGCTCAATACTTAACAATAGATAAACTTGTTAAAATTTTAAATAACAAAGATTTTGAAATAGATGAGAAAGAAAAAAATATACTTTTAACAAACGAGGGTATTAATAATGTTGAAAAACTTTTTTCTAATGCAGGTATTCTAAAAAATGAGAATTTTTATGACCCAGAAAATCTTCATTTAGTTCACCACGTAAACCAAGCACTCCGTGCAAATCACTTGTTTGAAAAAGGAAAGGATTACATAGTAAAAGATGGAGTTCTTAAAATTATAGATGAATTAACTGGTAGAATTTTAGAAGGAAGAAGATTTGGAGATGGACTTCATCAAGCTCTTGAAGCTAAAGAAAAAATTCAGATACAAGCTGAAAATCAAACTTTAGCATCTATAACCTATCAAAATTATTTTAAACTATATAAGAAAATATCAGGTTGCACCGGTACTGCAGTCACTGAGTCTGAGGAATTTTTTGAGATATACAATCTTTCAGTAGTAGTAATACCAACAAATAAAGAAATGATCCGAAAGGACTATAATGATTTGATCTTTAGAACTGAAAAAGAAAAAAATGATGCAATAATTAATAAGATCATTGAAAAACACGAAATTGGTCAACCAATTTTGGTTTTCACATCTAGTATCAACAAATCTGAAGTTTATTCTAAATTATTAAATGAAAAAAAAATTAAACACGTAGTTTTAAATGCAAAGAACCATGAAAATGAAGCTGAAATTATTGCAAATGCTGGAAAAGAAAAATCTTTGATAATTACAACCAGTATTTCTGGTAGAGGTGTTGACATCCAGCTTGGTGGAAAAAAAGGATCAATACCTGATGATCAGTTAAAAATAGATAAAGAAAAAATTAAATCTCTAGGTGGCTTATTTGTAATTGGTACAGAAAGAATGGAGTCTAGAAGAGTGGATAATCAAGCAAGAGGAAGAGCTGGACGACAGGGAGATGAAGGTAGTTCTGTATTTTATGTAAGTTTAGAAGATGATTTGATGAGAATTTTTGGCTCAGAGTCTATGAATAATATGCTTGAAAAACTTGGTTTAAAAGATGGTGAAAGTATTGATCACCCTTGGATCAATAAAGCATTAGAAAGAGCTCAGCAAAAAGTTGAGGCCAGAAATTTTGATATCAGAAAAACACTTATCAAATTTGATAATGTTTTGAACGACCAAAGACATGTTGTATTTTCTCAAAGAAAGAACGCGATGAATAGTGAAAATATTTTCGATTATTCTGACGAATTTTTAAAAGAAATATCAGAAGACTTGATAAAATTAAAAATTCAAAATCTATCTAATCCAAAAAGTAATGAATTTAACAATAAAGTTAGGCAAATTGTTGGGAAAAGTTTTAATGATACTGAACTTGAAAGTTTAATTTCTGCAAAAGATAATGTTCTGAAAGAGCAAATATCCTCAAAATTTAATGAAGCACGTAATGAAAGAATTAAAGTTCTAGACGAGCAGCATGCAAAAGAAATTGAAAAAAGAATATTTTTGCAAACAATAGATTTGAATTGGAAATCACATATACAATATTTAGAACAACTTAGACAAGTAATTGGATTAAGATCTTATGGTCAAAGAGATCCTTTAGTTGAATATAAAAAAGAAGCTTTTGATTTATTTTCAAATTTATTAGAAAAACTAAAATTAGACTACGTTACAATTCTAATGAATTTAAAAGTTATAACAGAAGAAAGATCTTCCAATGAGGAAAGAGTAAATCCAAAACCACAAAGCAAAAAAATGGGAAGAAATGAACCATGCTTCTGTGGATCGGGCAAGAAATTTAAACATTGCCATGGAGCTTTGTAATTCTTAAAAAAGAAAAAATAAGGAAGCCATCAATAATAAACCAGCACCAATACCAAATAATAATTTTTTTGATTTAAAAATGTTATCAAAGTTATTTTTCTTAATGGTCAAATTGCTTAAATCTTCTACATTGTTCATAAAACCATCATTTCTTCCAATTTTTAAAAATTTATTTTTTCTTTCATTCATTATATCTTCTGACGTCATTTCTTTATATTGATCTAAATTTTTAGAAATATATTTTCTAACATTGTCTAACATCAAGTCTCTATCCCTGTGAGCACCACCTAAAGGTTCTGGGATTATTTCATCAATAACTTTTAATTTTAATAAATCTTTTGCGGAAAGCTTCATTGCTTTTGCTGCATCAAGCATTTTTTTTGGATCTCTCCATAGTATAGTTGCACAGCCTTCAGGAGATATTACTGAATAAATTGCATTTTCCAGCATAACAACTTTATTAGATGATGCTAATGCAATCGCACCACCTGATCCACCCTCACCTATAATTATTGCAATAGTTGGGACTTTAAGTTCCATGCAACATTCAATTGATTTTGCTATTGCCTCAGCTTGACCCCTTTCCTCTGCACCAACTCCTGGATAAGCACCTGGCGTATCTATAAAAGAGATAATTGGAATATTAAATTTATTTGCTAAACTCATTAATCGAATAGTTTTTCTATAACCCTCAGGTCTCATCATCCCAAAATTTCTTTGAATTCTACTATCCAAATCTTCACCCTTTTCTTGGCCGATAACCAAAACCGAATAACCATTGAATTTTGCAAAACCTGTAATCACAGATTTATCTTCACCATAATAACGGTCTCCAGATAGAGAAATAAAATCTTCGAATAAATTATCTATGAAAAATTTAGATTTTGGTCTGTCTTCATGCCTTGCAACCATGGTGGTTTGCCATGGATCTAGGTTTGAATATATATCATTTAATTTTTGATCTAACTCAACTTGTGTTTTTGAAATTTTTTGCGTATCTACTTCTGACAATCCCTCTTGATTATAGGGATCTTTTAATTTTTCCAATTCTGTCTCTAAATCTTTAATCTCAGTTTCAAAATTAAGATAATTTTTCATAATATGGTTATAGCGGATGGTTAATTCATAAAAAAGGCAATAAAATGATATTTAATTTAAGGTGTAATTGTTATTAATTGACTCTTTTCTAGAAGAAGATACATATTTTGCTGTCGGGAGAGACTAATAGATTTAGCACCGAAGGAGCAACCACCCCGGAAACTCTCAGGTAAAAAGGACCGATAGTTGCATAACACTCTGGAAAGAGAATTAATTCCGCCGAAGGAGCAAAACTCTCAGGCAAAAATACAGATGGGGTAATTTAGGTGATATGCAAGAAAAATATATAAATATAAATACTTTAAAAGTATCTGAAAAACTTTCTCAATTTATTAGCGACGAACTATTAAAAGAAACAGATATATCTGTTGATAATTTTTGGTCAGGCTTCGAGAAAACAGTTAATGAATTAGCACCTAAAAATAAAGAATTAATAAAATTTAGAGAATACTTACAAAAACAAATAGACAATTGGCATATAAAAAATAAGGGAAATGAATTTAATTTGTCAGAATATAAAAAATTTCTTATAGAAATCGGTTATTTGAAAGAAGAAGGTGATGATTTTGAAATATCAACTCAAAATGTTGATGAGGAAATAACAAGTATTGCTGGACCTCAACTTGTTGTACCAGTAATGAATGCGAGATACGCATTAAATGCTGCTAATGCTAGATGGATGAGCTTATACGATAGTCTGTATGGAACAGATGTAATTGAACAATCAGAAGATAGTGTATCTGAAAGATACGACCCATTAAGAGGTGAGATGGTAATAAAATATGGAAGAGATTTTTTAGATAAATATTTTCCTTTAGCAGGATTGAGTTGGCAAAAAATTACAAGTTTTGCCGTTAAGTATGGAAAATTTAAAGCTTTAAAAGGTGCTGATATTTATGATTTGGTAGATGAGAATAAATTTATTGGCCATAGAGGTGAAGCTGACAACCCGTCTGCTATAATTTTAAAAAATAACAATTTACATATAGAAATTTTAAAAGACTCAAGAGCTTTTGCTGCTCAACAAGATCATGCTGGCATCAGTGACATAATTTTAGAATCTGCGGTGTCAACTATCTGTGATAACGAAGATAGTGTAGCTGCGGTAGATGCAGAAGATAAAATTGTTTGTTACAGAAATTGGCTAGGTCTAATGAAAGGTGATCTAAAATCAAAATTTGAAAAAGAAGGAAAATTATTTGAAAGAAAACTTAACCCTAATAGAAGCTATATTTCAAAAGATGGAAAAGGTTTAAAGCTTCATGGAAGAAGTTTGCTGCTAGTTAGAAATGTTGGTCACTTAATGACTAATCCTTCAATAATTTTAAAAGATGGAAGTGAAGTTCCAGAAGGAATAATGGATGCGTTCATTACTACAGCTGCAGCCCTTCATGATATTAAGAAAAAAACCAATTCAAGAACTGGTTCTATTTATATCGTGAAACCAAAAATGCATGGACCAGATGAAACTGCATTTACTGATTTGCTTTTCTCAAAAGTTGAAGAAGTTTTAGGTTTACCAAAATACACCTGCAAGATTGGAATAATGGATGAAGAAAGAAGAACCTCAGCTAATTTAAAAGAGTGCATTAGGTCGTTAAAAAACAGAGTTTTCTTTATAAATACAGGTTTTCTTGACAGAACTGGTGATGAAATGCACACCTCTATGGAAGCTGGTCCAATGATTAAAAAAGGTGACATGAAAACTTCAAAATGGATTTCAGCATATGAAAATAACAATGTTGATATTGGTTTAAAATGTGGATTTTCTGGAAAAGCTCAAATTGGAAAAGGAATGTGGGCAATGCCTGATAAAATGAAAGATATGATGGAGCAAAAAACTGGACATTTAAAATCAGGTGCAAATTGTGCATGGGTTCCATCTCCAACTGCTGCAGCTTTGCATTCGCTACATTATCATGAAATAAATATTTTTGAAGAACAACAAAAAATTAAAAATAGAAAACAAGCAAAGCTTGATGATCTTTTAACAATACCTACTGCTGATAGACCAAATTGGTCTGTAGATGAGATTAATAAAGAAATTTCTAACTCAGCTCAAACTTTATTGGGTTATGTAGTCAGATGGATCGATCAAGGAGTTGGATGCTCCAAAGTACCAGATATAAATAACGTAGGTTTGATGGAAGATAGAGCTACACTTAGAATTTCATCTCAACATATTGCAAATTGGATACATCACGGAATTACAACAAAAATTCAAGTTGTAGAAATTCTTAAAGACATGGCTAAAATTGTAGATGATCAAAATAAAAATGACTCTAATTACGTAAGAATGAGTGATAACTTTGAAAATTCAATTGCATTTCAAACTGCTTGTGATTTGGTGTTTAAAGGAAAAGAACAACCATCTGGTTATACTGAACCTTTACTGCATTTAAATAGACTTAGTAAAAAGTCTAATCTGAATTAGAAACTAAGTTAGACCGATTTTTAAAAGCAGAAAATAAAGTCCCGTCGTCTAAACTTTCAATTTCACCACCTACAGGTAGCCCTTGTGCAAGTTTTGTAATTTTTACATTAGAATTCTTTAAGCTGTCTTGAATGTAGTAAGCAGTAGTTTGACCTTCAACAGTTGCACTTGTGGCTAATATAACTTCTTCAATTTTATCTCGATTAACTCTCTCAACCAGCGAATTTACAAGTAAATCTTCTTTTCTTTGACCTACTGATGAAATGGTGCCTCCCAGGATATGAAAATACCCTTGATAAATATTTGAATTTTCAATCGACCATTGATCAGCAATGTCTTCTACAACACAAATCTTTGAATATTTATTTTTTGTATTTTCACAATTTATACATCCAGCTGAAATTGATTTAAGTGAACCACAAGAATTACATCTGGTTACATTTTTATAAACTTGAGCCAATGTGTTTGCCATTGGTTTTACTAATTCATCGCGGTTATTAATGAGTTTTAAAACAATCCTTTTGGCAGATTTTGGTCCTAAACCTGGAAGCTTTGAAATTAATTTTATTAATTCCTCAATCTCGTTAATATTTTGCATCTACTATAGTGGCCACTTAAAACCAGGTATTCCAAATCCACCTGTAGCTTTTGATATCTCTTCTGATGTTTTCGACTTTAATTGTGATTTGGCGTTATTATGTGCAGCTACAATTAAATCTTCTATTATTGATTTGTCTTCTTTCATTATTTCATCTGATAGTTTAATTGATTGCATTTCACCTTCTCCATCCAAGACGATTTTTGCCGAATTTGAGCCAGAAACCCCCTCAACTCTAATCTCCTTAATTTTTTGCTGACTCTCTTTCATTTTTGCTTCAAGTTCTTTTGCTTTGTCTAATATTTTATTAAAATCAGTCATTATCTTTATCCTCCTTAGTTATCGATTTAACATCTACTAGTTCTGCATCAGGAAAATTTTCCATAAAGTTTTTATAAATTTCAGTTTGTTTAGCTTTTTCAATTAATATTTTTTTTTCATTTTCTTTCTTTTCTCTAATTGAGAGATCTCCTTTTGATTTACTAAGTGTGATAATCCATCTTTCTTTTGTCCATTCAAAAAGCTTTGTGGAAAGATCTTTTACAAAATCTTTATCAAGGCTGTCATTAAATGAAATCTCAATCCTATTTTTTTCAAATTTAACCAAATTGATATTTTTCTCTAATTCAAATTTAAGTTTTAATTCTCTTTTACTTGTACAAATAGCAATTAATTCATCAAAAGAATTAATTTGAGTTTTGACTTCTGCTTTAACTTCAGTTTGTATTTCAGGATTCTTTTTTTCTTCTTGAGAGGTATTTTTTATTTGATCAATAATTTTAGTCTCTGTTTTTATTTCAATTTTGCTTGTTGAATTTTCTTCTTTAGTTTTTGTATCTATTTGTTTAATTTGTTTTACAGAACTTAAGTGCATTAATCTAATTAAAAACATTTCAATTGATAAATGTTGATTTGATACAATATCTAGTTCCTCTAACGACTTGATAGAAAATTGCCAAAATAAAATTAATACATCTGGTTGGATTTGATTGGAAATATTTTTTATTTTATTAAATTCTTCATCATTAAGAGAAAAATTTGTGCTTTCTAAAGTTAAAGAATTTATATTTTTAAAGTAATATAATAGCTCTAAAAAATCATTTAAAAATATTTTTGGTTCAACTCCCTGATCATATATTTTTCTATAAATTTTTATTACCTTTTCTTCTTCTCCTCTTAATATCAATTCAAATAAATCAATTAATTGTGATTTATCAAAATAACCAAAAATCTTTTGAGCAGAATTTAAATCTAGTTCTTTATCATTATCTAAACTTAATAACGCTCTATCTAATAGAGATAATGCATCTCTTACTGATCCTTCAGATATTTTTACAATTAATTTTAGAGCGTCATCCGTAACTTTTCCGTTTTCTTTATCTTTAATTTTTTTTATAAAATCTAACAGTTCAGAAGATTTAATCCTTGAAAGATCAAAACGCTGACACCTTGAAACGACTGTTATAGGAATCTTTTTTATTTCTGTTGTGGCAAATACAAATTTTAAATATGAAGGTGGTTCTTCCAATGTTTTTAGTAAAGCATTAAAAGCTTGTTTACTTAACATATGAACTTCATCGATAATAAATATTTTGTACTTTGCTGAAGTAGGCCCATATCTAGAAAACTCAATTAGATCTCTAACATCATCAACTCCTGTCTTGCTGGCCGCATCCATTTCAAGCACATCAATGTGACTTGAATTTGCAATCGACTGACAATTTTCACACAAATTATCGATACACATTTTTTCAATGCCATTTGAGCAATTCAAGGCTTTTGCTACAATTCTTGCAGTTGTAGTTTTTCCAATCCCTCTAATTCCTGTAAACAAATATGCATTAGGTACTTTGTTAGCTTTTATTGAGTTTATAATTGTTTCAGCAACAACGTCTTGACCAATAAGATCATCAAATATTTGAGGTCTATATTTAAGAGCTAGTACTTTTGAGTTATTATTCATAAATTTTTTAAGGAGACTAGAACCTGAATAACTGTCTCTACGACTGCTTCCGTTAAGATCTGGTCGGGTTCAAGCAGCATCCACCTCTAGCCTCCAAATCTATTATAGCAGTTAAAATTTCTAATCTACAAGAAAAGATTATTGTTTTTTTTGTCTCAAACTATCGGCTTCAAAAACACCTAGGACGTGAAAATCCTCACAATGTAAGCCCAGCTCTTCAAGAGATTTTTGAACCTTTGGATCTTCAATATGTCCATCTAAATCACATAAAAAAAAATAAGATTCGAAAGAATTTTTTTCAGGGTAACTTTGAAGCTTAGTAAGATTTACTCCATTGATAGCAAATCCTCCAAGCGATTGATAAAGAGCTGCAGGTTTACTTTTTAGTTTAAATAAAAATGAAGTTATATATTTTTTATTTCCAAACTCAGGTTGAGATATATTTTTTCCCATAACAAGAAACCTTGTCAAATTTCCAGTCTCGTTTTCTATATTTTTCTTAATTACATCAAGATTATAAATTTCAGCACTTAGAGATGATGCTATTGCTGCTTGTGTTTTATCTTTTGTTTTGGAAATCATTTCGGCTGATCCTGCTGTATCTGCTCTTATATGTTCAGCAATATTATTTTCTTTTATGAAATTTGAACATTGCGACAAACCCTGTGCATGAGAATAAACTTCTTTTATATCAGAAAGTTTAGCTCCCTGTTGACCTAATAAATTATGTTCGATTTTTTGAAAATGCTCTTGGTAAATATTCAATCTATGTTTAAAAATTAGATATTCGATTCCTATATTTCCTGTAATTCTGTTAGACTCTGGTATTATTATTCTACAATCAGGTTCTTCCAAGGCTTTATTAAAACAATCATCAAAAGTTTTACAAGGTAAAATTTCAGCGTCAGGATCAATTGATACTGCTGCTAAATGAGAATAGGCTCCAAATGTTCCTTGAAAATATATTTTACCCATTAGGACTTATATTCCATTATTTTTTTTAAGGCTAGATAATCTTCCTCTGTGTCAACTCCTATAGGAGCTTTGTTGGCTAGAGCAACATTTATTTTGATATTATTATCTAATGCTCTAAGTTGCTCTAATCTATTTTCAATTTCATGTTTAGATTGTGCTAATTCAACAAAGTTTTTAAGAATTTCAGATGAATAACAGTATATTCCAATATGGTGATAAATATTTAAGACATCTTGAGATTTCCTTAAAAATATTTTTGCTTTAGAAAACGGTTCATCTTCTAAATTATTTTCAGTAATAACTTTAACTATATTTTCATTTGCTAAATCTAATTTATTCTCAATTTTGGCCGCAAGGGTTCCTATTTTTGCTTTGTGATCTATCATCATTTGATTTAGGTTTACGATATCCTCTATATTTATTGCTGGCTCGTCACCCTGAAGATTCATTATAAAATCAATATTAACTAAGTTGAGTTTTTGATAAGCTTCATATATTCGGTCTGTACCAGTTTTATGCTTACTGCTAGTTAGAATGGCCTGGCCTCCGTTACTTTTCACATCATCGACTATCTCTTGATCTTCTGCAGCAACAATCACCTCTCCAATATTTGCCTCTTTTGCCCTCTTGTATACATGTGAAATAATTGAAATATCGTTGATTTTTAATAATGGTTTTCTTGGAAGTCTAGTTGCAGATAACCTAGATGGTATAATTATGAGAGTTTTCATAAATCACAAATTAAAATAGAGGCAAATTTATACATTTAATTTTAGTCAAATTTTAATTTTATCATGTTATACGTTCAAAATTAAATTTATAAAAATGGATTCTTTTGAAATAAATAAAATTGTAGCTGCAGTTCTAATGGTTGCACTTCTAGTTATTGGTATAGGAAAATTGTCTGATATAATTTTCTATGTAGAAAAGCCAGAAACACCAGGATACGCAGTAGATGTAGAGCAAGTATCTACTGCATCGTCTACAACAACAGCTGCTGCAGAAGAAAAAGTCGATATTGCTGCATTAATGGCAATGGGTGATATAGCTCATGGTGAAAAAGTTTTTAAAAAATGTGCAGCCTGTCACTCAATTGCAAAAGGTGGAAAAAATAATATTGGTCCTGCTTTGTATAACGTGGTTGGTAGGAAGGTTGGAATAATTGAGGACTACAAATATTCCAAGTCATTAGCATCTTACGATAAAGAGTGGACTCTCGAAGAGCTTAATGGTTATTTAACCAAACCTGCTAAATGGATCAAAGGAACAAAAATGGCATTTGCAGGATTAAGAAAAGAAAAAGATAGAGCTTCCGTAATTAAATATCTTAATGAAAATTCAGATAGCCCTATACCACTACCTTAATTTTCCAAAACAATATAACAGTATACTTTTTTGAACATGTACTCTGTTTAGAGCCTGTACCCATACATGAGATTTTTTTCCTAAGAAAATATCTTCAGTAACTTCATTCCCTCTAGGTAGACAATGTAAAAAAATGCAATTCTTTTTTGCAAAACTTATTAATTTTTTATCAATTTTAAATTTTTTAAATGCCTGAATTTTTTTCTTTTTATTTACTTTGTCATTTAACGAAATAACTTTATCGGAAAAAATTACATCTGCTCCACTAGCAGCTTTTTTTGGATCATTATAAATATAAATTTTTCTCTTATTTTTTTTAACCCAACTTCTTACTTCTTTTCCTGGTTCAAAGTTTTTTGGACAACCAATACTTAGCTTGAAAGAAAATTTAACTGAAGCAGCTATTAAACTATCCAACACATTATTTGAATCTCCAATCCAGCAAATATTTAATTTAGAAATAGGTTTTTTTGTAATTTCCTCAACTGTAAAGACATCTGAAAGCACTTGGGTTGGATGAGAGGACGGGCTCAAACCATTAATCACTGGGATAGACAAATATTTTTTAAAATCTTCAATTTTTTTATCACTATCTGTTCTCAACATAAATCCGTCGCCATAAGTTGAGAGAACCTTTGCTGTATCAGATATACTTTCACCACCTTGTCCTAAATGAAGTTCATTGGATCTGAGCGTTACAGTTCCTCCTCCAAGCTGTTTTATTGCTAAATAAAAACTCATTCTTGTTCTCAAACTTGGTTTTTCAAACATTTGGATCAATATTTTACCTTTTAACGGGGCACCTTTGTCTGTCTCTAATGTATTAAGTTTTTTTCTAGAACTTTTTCTTTTTTTTGCATCAGTAATTATTTTTCTTAAATCTTTCCCAGGAATATCTTTTAAATTTATAAAATGTTTCATTATTATTTAAATTGACTACAAACTTTATTTATAATTTTTAAAGCTTCATCAATCTCACTTTTTTTAACATTAAGAGGAGGTAAAATCCTTACAACATTTTCTGCAGCGCGAATAGTTAATAATTTATTTTCCATTAATTTTTTAATAAAATTTGTCTGATCTTGGTGTAACTGTATCCCAATTAAAAAACCTCTTCCTCTTATTTGTTTAATAATACTAGGATATTTTTCCTTAATCTTGTTTAGGTTTAATAAGAAATATTTAGATAGTTTTTTTACATTATTTAAAAACTTTTTATTTGAAACTATATCCATCACTTTATTACCAACTGACATAGCTAATGGATTGCCTCCAAATGTAGATCCGTGAGTTCCAGGCACCATGCATTTGGCTACTTTTTTATTCATAAGAACAGCTCCTATTGGAAATCCACCTCCAATTCCTTTAGCTATTGGAACTACGTCTGGTTTTACTTTAGATTTTTCAAATGCAAAGAAATCGCCTGATCTACCTATTCCACATTGAACCTCATCTAAGATTAAAAGAATTTTTTTCTTATCACATAATTTTCTAAGCTCTTTTAAACAGAAGTCTGGAATAACTTTTATTCCTCCCTCTCCCATGATCGTTTCAACCATTATAGCTGCAGTATCTTTTGTAATTTTCTTTTCTAATGATTTGTGATCTCCAAAAGCAAAATGATCAAAACCTTTAACTTTAGGACCAAATCCTTCGGTCATCTTCTTTGATCCACTCGCATAAATTGTAGCTAATGTTCTTCCATGAAATGAATTCTTTATACACAAAATTCTATTTTTATTTGGTTTACCTATTGAAAAAAAATATCTTCTAGCTACTTTAATAGCTGCCTCTGTAGCTTCTGCTCCACTATTTTGAAACATCACATAATCAGCGAATGTTTTTTTGCATAGTTTTTTTGCTAAATTTTCTCCTTCTGGAATTTGAAAAGCATTTGATACATGCCAAAGTTTTTCAGATTGTTTATTGATTGTTTTTACTAAACCTGGATGAGCATGACCTAAAGAATTAACCGCAATACCCATCACAAAATCAAGATATTTTTTTCCATCAGTAGAGTAAAGATAGCTTCCCTTGCCATACTTAAATGAAATTTTTTTTCTGTTATAATTTTTTGCTAAATTGCTCATAAATTAAATTTGTTTTTATAAATTTTATTTCATAGATACAAGTTATGATTGAAAACCTGAGTAAATCTAGGTTAGGCTTTTATTGTTGATAACTCTAATTTATTGGTTGTTTCAATTAAATTAATAACAGTATATTGTCATTTTATAAATAATTAACACAACATATAGATATGAGTTGGACCGAGGAAAAAGTTTCAAAATTAAAGGAATTGTGGGGCAAAGGTAATACAGCTAGCCAAATAGCTGAAATTATAGGTGGCATAAGTCGTAATGCTGTGATTGGTAAAGCTCATAGACTAAACCTTTCGGCAAAAATCAAAACAAGAACTGCTACTTCTAATAAAAATTTCGAAAATTCAATTCAGCAGAATAACGTTCAATCAAAAAGAGGTCGTAAAAGTAAATTTAAATCATTAATTATTGAAAAAGATTTTGAACCAGAAAATCCTAAACAATTAGAAGAGTTGGATGAAAATTCATGCAAGTGGCCAATTGGTCATCCAGATGAAAAAGAATTTTATTTTTGTGGCAGATCCTCTTTAAAAGATTTTTCTTATTGTAAACTTCATTTACTTTATGCTTATCAACCAAAAGGTAAAAAAGAAGAAGTTATGGAAAAAGAGGAAGTTCCAGAATTTATTGAAAAGAAAATTCAATCTGCTTAGAGTCTTAACTCGTTTTAATATCTATATCATCTGGATTGTATTTTTCTGTGGAAAATTGACCACCTTCCCTCCACATATAGCAATATTTCTTAACTTCATCATCGAAGTATTTCAAACTTGGCACGCCTATGTCTGAATTAGATTTATATTTTCCAGATAAAACATTATCATATTTTAGAAGTTTTAATTGATCTCTAGTCAAAAGTGGTTTCGGCATTATTTCAAAAAATCTCGCTGACATTTGTGCTATTAGTAAAGGGATTGGTATCAACAGTCTTTTCTTTCCCATTAAATTTAATAATTTTTCTAAAATTTCTTTAAATGAAATTATTTCTGGACCAACACATTCAATTATTTTGGAATTAAAATTATTATTAATTACATTAAAGATAACATCTGTTAAGTCAGAACAATGAATTGGTGCAAACTTAGTTTTGCCCTCATAATAAAGTGGAAATATTGGTAATCTATTCAAAAGAGTCATAAAATTTGTGGTAAAATTATCATCAACTGAATAAACAATAGATGGTCTTATAATTGTTGCTAAAGGAAAATTTTTTAAAATTCTTACCTCTCCTTCTAATTTACTCTTAGCATAATCGGAATCTGTAGCCTCATTTATTCCGAGTGCTGATAAATGAATAAAATGTTTAAGTTTGTATTCTTTTGAAAGTTTAGATAACAAAGAAGGGAAAATAGCGTGAATATTTTTAAACGTATTTCCTGTTTTTGATTCAAATAAAATACCGATTAAATTTACACATATATCTGCTTTTTCGAAAAGCTTTCTAAGTTTTTGTTCCTCAAAAATATTAGACTCCACTATATCTATATAGCCAGCATTTGCCTGGGTTTTAATGATATAACTTTTTTGATGAATGTTTCTTGTTACAACAGTTACTTGATAATTATTCTTTGTAAGCTTCCTGATTAAATTTCTACCAATTTGACCACTTCCACCAAAAATTAGACAATTTTTTGCTTTCATATATATATGTTTAAAAATGAGTAATAATATTCATCTCCATAAAAACGATCTACCAGATGATTTAAATTTAGGCAATATAATTGCCATAGATGGTGAGTTCATGGGTTTAAATGTCAGACGTGACCCTTTATGTTTAATTCAAGTATCTTCAGGTAAATCAGATGCTCATATAGTACAATTTGATAGAAAAAATTATCACGCTCCTAATTTAGTAAAGATATTGAGCGATGAAAATATTACAAAAATTTTTCATTATGGTCGGGCAGATATTGCTCATATTAAATATTATTTAAAAACACAAACTAACAATATTTTAGATACAAAAATTGCATCAAAACTGGCAAGATCTTATTCTGATAATCATTCATTAAAAACATTAATTAAAGAATTTATTAATATAGATATTAGTAAACAATTTCAGAGTTCAGATTTTGGAGGTGAATTAACACCAGCACAACTTAAATACTGTGCTAACGATGTAATATATTTGCATCGTATACATGTTGAATTAAATAAAATACTAGAAAGAGAAAATAGATTACAACTTTATAAAGATTGTTTAAAATTTTTAAAAACAAGAGTTGATCTTGATCTTGCATTATTTAAAGATGATATCTGGTCACATTAATGAATAGAAAAAAATTCATATCCGAAGCAAGTAATGTAATTAATCTTGAAATTAAAGCTCTACAAAAGTTAAAAAAAAGTATAAACAACTCTTTTAGCAAAGCAGTAATCAAGATAGCAAAATGCCAATCAAAAGTAATTTTATGTGGAGTCGGCAAAAGTGGTTTAATTGCATCTAAAATTGCTGCAACTCTTGCTTCTGTAGGGACTCCGTCATTTAGCCTTGCTGCTAGTGAAGCTTCTCATGGAGACCTTGGAATGATATCAAAAAATGATATTTTGATACTAATTAGTAATTCTGGAGAAACAAATGAGCTAAGAAATATAATCAAATTTGCTAATAGAAATAAAATACTTTTGATAGCAATTGTCTCAAAAAAAAATTCAGTTTTACACAAAGCAGCTGATATAAAACTTTTAATTCCTCAAGTAGTTGAAGCAGAAGGTATAATACCAACATCCAGCACAACCTCTCAACTTGCTTTAGGTGATGCTCTGGCAATTTGTTCAATGAAGTATAAAAAATTTGGAAAATTAGATTTTAAAAAACTACATCCAGCTGGTAGTCTTGGTGCTAAACTTAGAACTGTTGAAGATATTATGTTAAAAGGAAATAAAATTCCCTTTATTAATGAAGATCTGAATATGAAAAAAGGTTTACAAATCCTAACTAAAAAAAAGTTAGGATTGTTAATTGTTCAGGATAAACAAAAAAGAACAAACGGTATAATTACTGATGGACAAATAAGAAGATTCAATGAAAAAAAACAAAATCTTTACGATACAACTGCTAAAGAAATTATGACTAAAAATCCAATAACAATAGAAAAAAATGCTCTTGCCATAAAAGCATTAAGTTTAATGAATGAAAAAAAAATTACATCTCTCTGTGTCCATGAAAAAAAAAATAAAAGAAAAACTATTGGAATTCTACATATTCATACTTTACTTCAATCAAGTATTCATTAATGAGATTTTTTAGTATTAAAAGTTTATTAATTTCGTCATTAATATTTTTTATCGTAATATTATTTTTTATTCATTATAAACAAAAAATTTCTAATAATGTAACTTCTGATGTTCAAGACATAGAGAGCTACTCTATTAATTCAAATATAATTAAAGATATTAAATATTCTTCCAAGGACTTAAAAGGAAACCAATATATCATAATTGCTGATGAAGGAGAAATTGATTTTAAAAATACGGATGTAATTTTTTTAACTAAAGTTACTGCATATGTTAATCTTATTAAGAACAATGAAACAATTAAAATTACCTCTGATTTTGGAAAATATAATACAATAAACTTTAACACAATTTTTTCTAAGAATGTTAATGTAGATTACATTGACAATAATTTAAAAGGCAATTATTTGGATTTTTCAATGAAAAATAATTTATTAATTATCTCAAAAAATGTAATTTATACAAATCCTCAAAATATTTTAATGGCTGATGTTGTAGAATTAAATACAATAACAAAAGATACAAAAATATTTATGCATAATTTGGCTGAAAAAGTTGAGGTAATCGGTAAAAAATAATATGGCAATAATAAAAAAATTTAGAATTAAATCATTTAAAAGAATTGACACAATCATTGAGTTTAAAGATGTATCTCTTTCTTACGGGAATAGATTGATATTGGATAAAATAAATTTTAAAATAAATAGAAACTCAATACATGGTATGTTGGGTCCAAATGGAGCAGGCAAAAGTACAATTTTCAACTTAATAACAGGATTAATTAAACCAAAAAGTGGTTGTATTAAAATTTTTGGAGAAGATGTTACCAATTACCCAATCTATATTAGAACTAAAAAGTTTAAGACAGGTTTTTGCCCACAGTATGGTGGTTATTTCAGTGATCTAACTCTTCACGATAATCTTAAAGCAATAAGTGAAATTGTTATTGACAAAAAGAATTTTAGAACTGAAAAAATTAATTACTTAATATCTAAGTTTGAATTTGAAAACTTAAAAGATATTAAAGCAAAATTTTTATCAGGAGGACAAAAAAAAAGATTAGTTATAGCTTTAGCACTTTTAAGTGAACCTAAAGTACTATTGCTAGATGAAGTTTATGCGGCACTAGATGTTTTAACTATAAAAATGTTACAAGAAACTATTGTAAACTTGCAGCAAGAAAGTCAAATAACAACCTGTATTTGTGATCATCAAGCTCGAGATCTTCTAGCAACATGTGATGTGGCAATGATTTTAAATAACGGAAAAATTATTGCTCAAGACTCACCAACTAATTTGGTTAACAACATTGAAGCTAAATCAGCATATTTTGGTGAATCTTTTAGTTTAAAATAATTGAGAATGCAAAATACAATTATTTTAAAAAAAAAAGTAAAAAGTTTTAAAAAAAAAATATCTGTACCTGGTGATAAAAGTTTAAGCATAAGATGGGTTTTATTCTCATCACTGGCGGATGGCAATTCGATTGCAAAAAATCTTTTAATGTCTGAGGATGTCTTGGCTGCAATAAAAACTATAAGGAAATTAGGTATAAAAGTAATCATAAAAAATAAAGAGTGTGTAATTTTTGGAAAAGGAATTGATGGCTATAAATATAAAAAAAACCTTACTATAAATGCTGAAAATTCAGGTACACTTGGAAGGCTCATTCTTGGTCTATTAATTAATTCTCCAGAGCCAATAAATTTAGTTGGAGATAAAAGTTTATCAAAAAGAGATTTTAAAAGAGTAACAGATCCTTTAAGCAAATTTGGAGCAAAATTTAAATTAAAGGGTAATAATTTTTTACCTTTAAAGATTTTTGGATCATCTAAACTTAAACCAATTAAATACATAGAAAACAAAGGTTCAGCTCAGTGCAAAAGTTCAATTATTTTTGCAGCAATGAGAACTGATGGAACAACAACTATTAGGGCAAAAAAATCAAGAAATCATACTGAGCTATTATGTAAACATTTGAAATTACCAATAAGTATTAAAAATAATAAAAATTTTGATGAAATTAAGATAAAAAAAATAAAAAAAATTAATACTTTAAATTATAATATACCATCTGATATTAGTTCTAGTGCATTCTTTATTGTTCTAACTGCGTTAGCTAAAAATTCTGAATTGACAATTAAAAATGTAAATATAAATCCATCAAGAATTGGTATCATAACTATTTTAAAAAAAATGGGAGTAAGAATAATATTCAAAAATCAAAAAACTTACAAAGGTGAAAAGAAAGCTGATATAAAAGTAATAAGTGCCAAAAATATAAAAGCAATTAATTGCCCACCTAAATTAAATAGTGGTGCAATTGATGAATTTTTAGTTATATTTTTAGTTGCTGCCAAAGCTAAAGGTGTTTCTTATTTTAAAAATCTAGGTGAATTAAATCATAAAGAAAGCCCAAGGTTAAAATGGGCTGAAAAAATTTTGACAAATTTAGGAATAAAAACAATCACAACAAGTGACTCTATTAAAATCTATGGTAATCCTAATTTAAATTTAGATTTTGATAAAAAAATTATAATTAAAAATTATTTAAAAGATCATAGAGTTTTTATGACATGTGTGATAGCAGCTTTAAGTTTTGGTGGAAAATGGACTATTCATGATAAAGATTCTATTAACACCTCGTTTCCAAATTTTTTAAGAATTATTGAAGATTTAAAAATTGATTAAAAGAAAAAATATTTTAAAAATTGCAATTGACTCACCTGCTGCAGCAGGTGCTGGAACTTTAGCAAAAGCTATTTCCAATCACTATAATCTATTTTACCTTGATACTGGAAAAATTTACAGATTTATTGCTTATCTAAAAATTAAACACCCAAAAAAATTTAATAACAAATTTATAAAATCAAAAATTAAATTATTAAAAATTAAAAATCTTACTAACAACAATTTATTGTCTGATGAAGTTGGAACGGAAGCTTCTATAATTTCTAAAATTAAATCTATAAGAAAAATGGTCCATTCTTTTCAAATCAATTTTGCATATAACCCGCCTAAAAAATATAAAGGTTCTTGCTTAGATGGTAGAGATATTACATACAATATTATTCCTGATGCTGACTTTAAATTTTATATAACTGCAAGTTTAAAAACAAGAGCATTAAGGAGATATAAAGAATTAAAAGGGCTAAAAAAAAAGATAACGTATCTAGAAGTCTTAAAAAGCATTAAAAAACGCGATAAAAGTGATTTTAAGAGAAAAATATCTCCATTAAAGAAAACAAAAGATTCACTATTGATTAATACGACAAACCTTAATAAAAGGTCATGTTTTTTAAAAATAAAAAAAATAATAGACAGGAAAATAAATAATTAATGGAAATTTACAAAGATCTATCTAATCCAGCATCTCAAGAATTCGAAAAATTACTAAGTAGTCAGCTCTCAAAAGTTCAAATAGAAGAAGGTAAAATAATTGAAGGTAAAATAAATAAAATTACGGAGAAATTTGTATTTTTATTTGTTGAAGGTCTAAAATCAGAACCAGTTATTGATATTAATGAATTAAAAAGCATGGGTCTATCTGAAAAAATTAAAGTTGGAGAAACTATACCTGTTTTACTGGAAAAAATTGAGGATAAACATGGTGAGGTTTTGGTATCTGCAAGTAAGGCTCAAAAAATTAAAGGTTGGGACAAATTAGTAGAAGCATATGAGAAAAATGAACCTATAATGGGAAAGATCACATCTAAGTGTAAAGGTGGATGTATAGTTGAGCATATAGATACAGGTTCACTAATGTTTTTACCAGGATCTCAAATTAGCGACAAACCTCTAAAAGATATAAGTCATTTAATGAATGAGCCACAGAAATTTGCTTTAATAAAATTAGATAAGGTGCGAGGTAATGCTTGCGTATCAAGGAGAGAAATAATTTCGTCTTTCAAGAAAGAAGATAAAGCAAAAATAGTGGAGAAATATAAAGTTGGAGACATTATAAAAGATGCAGAAGTAAAAGGATACAGTTCGTTTGGATGCTTCTTTAATGTTAACGGCGAATTAGATGTATTGGTACATCTACAAGAGATTTCTTATTCAAGAGTTAATCATCCTGATGAGGTATTCAATATAGGAGAGAAACACGACCTAAAAGTTATAAGTGTCGATAAAGAAAAATTACAAGTTGGATGTTCTGTCAAACAACTATCTCCAGATCCTTTTGAACATATAGAAAATTATGAATTAAATAAAATTTATAAAGTCAAAGTTGTTAAATTAATGGATTTTGGTGCCTTCTGTGAACTTGAACCAGGACTAACGACATTACTTCACTCTAGTGAACTCAGTTGGACTAAGAAAAATATTTCAGCAAAAAAAATGTTTAAAGTTGGTGATGAAATAGATTGTGTGATTACTGAAATTGACAAAGATAAAAGACGTGTAGCTATTTCACATAGATTAACTCAAGATAATCCTTTTGAGATTTTTGAGAAGAAATATCCAGTTAGTACAATTGTTGAAGGAGAAGTTGTAAATAAAAATGAATATTCTTTATTTGTTAAGATTGCAGATTTAGATATTGATGCTTTTTTACATTGTAATGATTTAACATATTTAAATAGTGGTGAAGAAGAACTGTCTAAGTATAAAAAAGGTGACAAGATTAAAGTTAAAGTGTTAGAAATTAAATCTTCTGAACAAAAAATTCGAGTTGGTTTAAGACAAACTCAAGCAGATCCATTTGACTGGTTTAAAGATAAATCAAAAAATCAAACGATAACTGTTAAGGTTGTTTCAACTGATAATAAAGGACTTATAGTAAGACCAGAAGGCTGTGAGATGGATTTCCAAATTAAAAAATCTGCTATAGCAATTAATGCTGCTGATGCCAGACCAAGTAGATGGACAGGTGGTGAAAAATTAGATTGTGCAATCGCAGATTTGGACATGAATAAGAGAAAAGTAACATTAAGCATTAGATTACTTGAGGAAATTGAGAAAAAAGAAGCTCTTGAAAAATATGGATCTGAAGGTTCTGGTAAAAACCTACCTTTTTCATCATTATCTGAAGATTTAAAGAAAAAAGAAGAAGAGAAACAATAATTTAAGTATATTTAAATTGGCTATTGTAAAATCAAAGCTTTTAAAACAACTTTCTAACAACTACCCAAATTTCTTAAAAAAAGATTTAAAGAAATTTACTGATATAATTTTAAATGAGATAAAAAGATCACTTCGTAGAGGAGACGGAGTTGAATTAAGAAATTTTGGAACATTACGAGTTAAGACTCAAAAAGCCTCTATAAGAAGAAATCCAAAAACTGGCGAAAAAGTTGCAGTTCCTGAAAAGAAAGTAATATCATGGAAAATGAGCAAGGAAATGTTTAAAAAGATCAATAATGAAGAATAAAATTATATTCGTTGCATGTGATGCTTCAAATTTAAATCAAATAAAGAAAATTCTTAAAAATATTAATACAAAAAAGTTAAAAATTATTCCAAAATTTGGATTACAGTTTTTTTACTCAAAAAATGGAAGAAAATTTTTAGAAAAATATAAATCAGATTTTTGGTTAGATTTAAAAATAAATGATATTCCACAAACTGCTCTTTCTGCAGTTGATAGTTTGAAAGATTTAAAAAAATGTAAATACATTACTGTGCATGCAAATGGTGGACTTAATATGCTTAAAGCTATCAAGGAAAAAACTAAACAAATTAATAAAAATTTAAAAGTACTCGGAGTTACTGTGTTAACTAGTCTTAATAATAGATCGTTAAAGGAAATTGGTCATACTAAAACAGTTGACCAAATAGTTTTAAAGCAAGCTGGTATTGTTAAAAAATCAGGATGTGATGGGGTAGTTTGTTCTGCAATAGAAGCAAAAATGATTAGGAAAAAATATAAAAAATTTTTAATTATAACTCCTGGTATCAGATTGCCAGGTGATAATATGAATGATCAAGCTAGAGTAATGACTCCAAAAGATGCTTTCAATAATAAAGTTTCAGGAGTGGTAATTGGAAGGTCTGTTACAAAAGGTAATATTAAAAATAATATTCATAAATTAATCGATCATTTAAACTGATGATCAAGGGTTGTAAAATCTGTGGGATCTCAGATCTAAATACTTTGAACTTTTTAATTAATCACCCTCACCCACCAACATTTATAGGATTTATTTGTAATTATCCAAAAAGTTCAAGATATGTTGAATATGAAAATTTAAAAAAACTTTTAAGCATTAGTTCAAAAAAAAGTTGCTATGTTGCTGTTCTGGTAAAACCAAATATAAATATTTTAGAAAAAATTAAAAACTTACCTTTTGATTACTATCAATTATATGATTGTACACCAGAGGAAATAAAAGAGATAAAAGAAAAATATCAAAAGAAAATTATTACGGCTTTCACAATAAAATCAAAGTCTGATTTGAGTAATTATAAATTATATTCTGATCATACTGATATTTATTTATTTGATAGTAAGGGCTACGAAAAAAGTCAGTCTTTTGATTATAACTTGATTAAAAAAATCAAATTAAATAAGGAATTAATGATTGCTGGAAATATTCAATACAATGAAGAGCTAAAAAATTTCAAAAATTTGGCAAATTTTATAGATTTATCTGGTGGTGTAGAAACATCTGGATTAAAGGACCTATCCAAAATAGAATTTTTTTTAAATAAAGTTAATGAAATTAAAAATGAAGCTTAAAAAAGGTGTTCCATTAATTGATCAACACGATCAACAAGGTTTTTGGGGAGGAAAATTTGGAGGTAGTTTTATACCTGAAACTTTAAAAAAACCAGTAGAGGATTTAACAAATGAATTTAAGAAACTTAGAAATAATAAAGCCTTTTTAAAAAAAAGAGATTATTATTTTAAAAATTATATTGGATCTCCTACCTCTTTTGTGAAATTAGAAAATTTATCCAATCATTTAGGCGGAGCTCAAATTTGGGCAAAAGTAGTTTCTGAAGCAAATGGAGGTGCGCATAAAATCTATAATGCCACTGTTCATGCACTAATTTGTAAAGCTATGGGTAAAAAATATATCGTTGGCGATACTGGTGCTGGATATGCAGGAAAAATGTTAAGTATGGCAGCTAAAAAATTTGGACTTAAATGTAAAATTTTTATGGGTGCTAAAGACATTAAAAGACAAAAACCAAATTGTGACGCTATGAGAAAAAACGGTGCAGAAATAGTACCAGTTTATTCTGGAAGTCAGACTTTAGTTGATGCAGTGAGTGAATGTATGCGATATTGGGTATCTAATTGTGATAATACACACATGTGCGTTGGTAGCACTGTTGGACCGAATATCTTTGTAAAAATATGTGGTTGGTCAACTGCGCAAATTTCTAGAGAATTAAGAACACAGCTAAAAGAAGAATTTAAAAAAATTCCAAATAAAATCAAATTAATAAATTGTGTTGGAGGTGGTAGTTCTGCATATGGATTTTGGAGTGAGTTTATTGATTTTGATAAAAAACAAATAGAATTAATTGGGGTAGAAGCTGGAGGTCCTAAAAAATCTAAACTTCATGCAGCACCACTAAGTAGAAATGAAAAAGTTGGTATTTTACATGGAGCAGCCTCATATGTTTGTCAAAATAATGAAGGACAAATTAATGACACAGAATCTATAAGTGCTGGTTTAGATTATCCTGGAGTTAGTCCTATTCATTGCTTTTTAAAAGATACTAAAAGAGCACGATATACTTATGCAACAGATGAGGATGCACTTAATGCACATGTAATGGTAACTAAATTTGAAAAACTTAATCCAAGTTTAGAACCAAGTCATGCTTTTGCTGAGGCAATAAAAATTGCTCCAAAATTAAGCAAAGATACAATTATAATTGTTAACTCTTGTGGTGATGCAAAAAAAGATAGAGATATTTTAAGAGAAAGATTGGGAAAACATTAATGAGCTCTTTACTTAAAAAAGCTTTTTTAAATGCAAAAGAAGAAAACAGACCTGCCTTACTGACTTATACAGTTGCAGGTGATAATACTAAAAAAAAATCTTTAGAAATTCTTAAGTCTATTTCGGACTATGCTGATATTTGTGAATTGGGTTTTCCTCACAACACTCCCATAGCTGATGGAGGTCAAATCCAGACTAGTGCCTATAGAGCAATTAAAAATGGTATAAAAATTAACGATGTATTTTCAATTGTGAAAAATTTTAAAAAATCAAAAAAAAATACTCCAATTATACTAATGGGTTATTACAATATGATATTTCAGTACAATGAAAATAAATTTTTAAATAAATGTAAAAAATCAAAAGTAGATGGACTAATTGTTGTAGATTTGCCTTATCCTGAAAACAAAAGTTTTGCATCAAGATGTAAAAAGAATGGAGTGAATTTTATACAGCTGGTCTCACCTACTACTTCTCAAATTAGATTAAAAAAAATAATAAAAGACTCGCATGATATGGTTTATTATATAAGCATGTTGTCAACTACAGGAGGTAAACTAAAAGTTTCCCCAAAGAAAATCTTGGAAAGATACAATAAAATTAAAAATCAAAATAAATCAAAAAATGTGGTGATTGGCTTTGGTATTACAGAAAAGACGATTAAATCTCTTAAAAAAGCTGATGGTCTAGTAGTTGGTAGTGCGATATGTAAGGAAATATCTAAATCAATTAAAAGAAGACAAAATACTGTCACAAATGTTACTAATATCGTTAAAAGATTAAGAAATAAAATTCAATGAACTGGATAACCAAAATTATTAAAGCAGGTGAAAAGATAAAAACTGCTATACGTGAACGAGCTACTAAAGAGGATATCGCGAAAAGTGAATGGACAAGTTGTTGTCGTGGACCAATTCTAAAGAAAGATTTAGAAGCAAACCTTTGGGTATGTCCAGATTGTAATAAGCATCACAGAATTAAACCAAAACAAAGATTTGATATTTTGTTTGGAAAAGACAACTATGAAGTTTTTAAAACACCCATTCCAAAAGATGATCCTTTAAATTGGACAGACTCTAAATCATACAAAGATAGATTAAAAAGTGCTCGTATGAAAACTGGATTAGATTGTGGAATGATGGTTGCATCTGGGACAATCAATAATATTAAAATAACAGCTGTTGCATCTGATTTTGACTTTTTAGGAGCTTCAATGGCTGCTGCAGAGGGTGAGGCATTTTTATATGGAATTCAACATGCAATAGAAAATCAAACACCATTTATATGTATAAGCGCTGGTGGAGGAATGAGAATGATGGAAAGTTTAATTTCATTGTCTCAAATGACAAGAACTACACTTGCAATTAATGAATTAAAGAAAAATGGTTTACCCTACTTGGTTTGTATTACAGATCCAACTGCAGGAGGAATAACTGCTTCCTATGCAATGTTAGGAGATATTCATATTGCAGAGCCAGGTGCTTTAATTGCATTTGCAGGTGCAAGAGTTATTCAAGGAACAGTAAAAGAAGAATTGCCTGAAGGTTTTCAAAAAAGTGAGTATGTTGAGAAAACTGGGTTTATTGATTTAATCGTAGAGAGAAGAGATCTAGCATCTAAAATAGGAACTTTATTATCAATATTGTTAAAACAAAATTCTGCTATAAGTTCTGAGCAAAATGAAACTTCAGAAGATACTCAGCAATTTTCAAAAGTTGCATCCTAAAGAAATAGATTTATCTTTAGATAGAATTCAAAATCTTTGTAAAAAATTAGGAAATCCCCAAGGTAAAATTAAGGCCATATCAGTTGTTGGAACTAATGGAAAGAACTCTACCATCCAGGCTATTTATGCAATTCTTAAGGAAGCAAATTTAAAATGCAATGTTTATACGAGCCCACATATACAAAAAATTAATGAAAGATTTGTATTTAATAATCAGGAATTAAATGACGAGGAATTAGCTGATTTATTAGAAGAGGTTGAAAAAATTAATAATAACGATCCAATAACTGTTTTTGAAATGTTATCAGCTTGTTTTTTTTATAAAGCTGCCCAATATCCTGACAATATCAACTTAATAGAAAGTGGTTTATTCCACCGTTTTGATGCTACTAATATTTTAAAGAGTAATCTTGCAAGTATAGTAACCTCTATAAGTAAAGATCATCTCGACTGGCTACCAAAAGAAAATCAAACAATAGAGCAAATTGTTTTTGAAAAAACATCTGCTTTACTTAATTCAAATATTTTTATCGCTAAGCAAAATAAAAAAGAGACAATGGAATGTATTAAAAAAACTATAAAAAATAACTCTTCAAATAAGTTTTTTTTTAATGAGGACTTTAGTTATTCAATTCAAGAGAATGGTTTTTTTTACTATAAGGATAAATTTGGAGGTTTAAAACTTCCGCTACCAAATGTTCTTGGTCAGTTTCAATTAGAAAATATATCAACTGCTATTGCAACTATAAGAACTTTAAATCTTGGAATTGAAGATACTGAAATAGAAAGTGGTATTCAAAATATTCATAATCTTGCAAGATTACAGGAAATTAAATCTGGAAAACTAAAAGAACTTGTAAAAAATAATACATTATTAGTTTCTGGAGATCATAACCCTGATGGAGCTAGAGTTGTAAATGAATACCTCCAAACTTTAGATTGTGATATACACATAATCTTAGGTATGATGTCCAACAAGGATCATAATGAGTATATTGGTTATTTTAAAAATATCTCAACCTTGACCACTATTGATATTCCAAACCAACCTAATTCAATTGGCGGAAAAGACTTAAAAAATAAACTAAATTCATTCAAAAATGTTCAGTACAAAGAGGATATATTTGATGCAATCAAGTCTATTTCGGTCAAGAAAAACGATGTAATTTTAATTACAGGTTCTCTTTATCTAGCTGGAGAAATACTTAATTTAAATTAGATATTTTTTTCTAAAAATTCTTTCATGTGGCTTTCAGGTACTCCACCAACTTTTCTATCTACTTCAACACCTTTTTTGTAAATAATAACAGTTGGTACACCTCTTATGCCAGCAGCACTTCCAGCGTTTATTCCACCATCTTCTACATCAGCATAATAAAAACCAGCTTTACCTTTGTATTCATCGGCTAATTTATCCATCACTGGTTTTAAAGCTTTGCAAGGACCACACCAAGCAGCTGAAAACTGAATTACTGAAACATCTTCATTTTTGATTTTACTATCAAAATCTTCATCTTTAAAATCTATAAGCATAGTTCCTTTCTATAAATTAAAGTTTTAAAGTCAACTATGCAATTTCATATTTTTTTTCAATAGACATAATAAATTCATTTATTTCATCTAATTTTTTAAGTTCTTCCTCATCATCTCTATTAGATGCTTGATCTCTTAAGGTGTCTATTTCAGTATATGCCATTGCTATAGTTTGCCACTTTTCTCTATTTTTACTTAAAATTCTTCTAGCTATCTCACTTTTAATATTTTTGTATAAATCAGGTGGTAATACGTGGGGTGCTTCTTGGTAAATAATTTTTTGTCCAAACCATGCACATCTGTTATCTTGAAATTTATCTAATAATCTTAATTTATCTTCCCATGATGAACTGTGCCAAGTTTTGAATAAAGCAGTATCTTTGTTTGGAACAAATTTCTCATACAAAGTCTCCTCAGGAAGTAAATCTTCTTGGTTTTGAGTTTGTGCCTTTTCTTCTGCAGCTTCTCTATTAATGATTTGAATATTTTTGCATAAGTTTTCACTAGATCTAACTAATTTAGCTCTTTTTAGAATTGTTTCTAAATCTAGATCTGCATAGGCTTTTTCTTTTAATGCAAATTTTTTATCTAATACAACAGGCGCCTTATTTGTTTTTATAACTCTTAGAGCTTTTGGACTGATTTTTTTTAGATTAGCTTTAAGCTCATTAACTGACATGTTTAGAAAAGGCTCTGGATCTCTTCTTAAATCCCATAGATATCCCCATGAAGCATAAGATGGATGAAAACAATGTTCTGGATGTAATGTTGATACTAAATACATCATATTTCTTCCTTTAACATTTTCAAAAATTGAATAAATACCTTCTCCTTTTAAAATAGATTCCACACTACTCTTTGTAGAGGTAGTTAAAAATTTTTCCCAATTATCGTTATGCTTTTCTTTTATAATTCTTAAAATTTTTAAACTTGTAAATGCATCATGATATGCAGTGTGTTGTTGTGAAGTATCAAATCCTTGTTGTCTTGCTAAACCTTCAAGAGCAAGACTTTCATTTCCAGCATCTGTTAGTTCTGTTTTTAAAGTTTCAGAATTAATTGTTTGTGCAGCTCTTGCAACATGAAGACCGTCGTGTTCTTTATTTGGAGACGAGTGAGTAATATAAGGATATCTGTTACCTTTAAAAAAATTAAAATGAAACATACGTCTATCAAAATTTAAGTTACTCCATCCCATGAATAATGCTGGTGCAGCTTTTGAGAAGAAGTTTTCAACTGCTCCTAAGAATTCATAATGAGAATAGTTTCCTTTGGTAAGTAAATCTATACTTGTTGAGTTTACCAATAGAGCTTTAGCACTTGGTACCTCTCCTTCTGGCATTCTACCTCTGATATTTAACTTACCAATTTCATTTAAATTTTTATCAACAACAACAGCTCCAACCTCAATAATTGATCCCCAAATAGTACTATTAGTGGTTTCGGTGTCGTAGATTACAAATTTGTCCATATTTTCTTATATATTTTAAGTTAAATTAGATAGTTCATGAAATTTTTTTAATCTTCCTAAAAATAAATTTTGATAGATAACCAAATCATGTCCTTGAATTTTAAATTCTTGGAATAATTTATCTACAGTGCAGACCAAGATTACACAAGAAGTGATATTGGAGTTATACACAACATTATGAGCCAAAGAATACGCGCTGGTTTGTAATAACCATGAATCGATATACTCAGCTTTCTTTGGTTTATTACTTTGTTTAAAATCTATAATTGTTTCTCTTCCTTCATAAACTCCAACACAGTCAGCAGTGCCAGCATACTTATCTGGATAGTACAGTGTGCACTCAACACCCCATATTTCTTCTAATCTATTTTTTAAACCATGATCTATTATTTCTTTTGCCATCAATTTATATTGTTCATTATCATCAAAAAAACTTAAATTTTCTCTCCCAAGCAAATAAGATTCTAAGTAGTTATGCATCTGTGAGCCTCTACTGCTTGCTGCTTTCGTAATAGCTTCAGCTTCTTTATATCCTGTTCTCTCCCTCCAATTTGCTAAAGCTGCTTTATCCTCATCAGATTTAGTAACATCTAAAATTGAAGTAACACTAGGTAATTTTTCTTCTCCTAAAAGATATCTTCTAATACCATCAACAGTTGCTCTTGAAGATTTTGGATAATCATATTTACGATTCCATTGCATGAGATTTCTTATAAATGGTATTATCAAAAAAAAGAAATTAATTTTTAATTTGTCTCTGTTTATCAACAAATTTTTCAACGTTGTCTGTTTGTACAGCTTTCTCAACCTGCTCTGGATCTTTTATGCTTTCCAAAGTTCTATTTATTGATCTTGCATCTGTTCCAAATTTATCAACTACACCCATAGCATCTTCTAATTTTTTTCTAAGAACTACTATGTTGTCAAAGTGTTTTGAAAATCTTGTGCTTATTGTTTTTAAATGATTATAGATTTCAGTTGCACCCTTTTGAACTTTCAAGGATTGAAATCCCATGTGTAAAGATTGCAGATATGCTGACAAAGTATTAGGGCCACAGATTACAACTTTATATTTTTTCATTAATTCTTGAGTTAATAATTCTTTTGTACTTGGGTCTTGGTATTCAGTTAATTCTTTGTACAAACTTTCTGTAGGAGCATACACAATTGCAAAGTCAGTGGTTTTTGGTGGTACAATATATTTTTCATTTACACTTTTGGCTTTTGCTTTAAATGCAGTAGCTAATTTTGCTCTAGCATCTGCAACTAACCTTTTATCTTCCGCGTCATGACCATCGGTAATTGCTTTAAATTTCTCCACCGGAAAATGACTATCAACTGGAACTAAAACATCACCTTGTAGCTTAATAGCAAATTCTACATTCTCACTTGTATTTTCTTTCATTTTCACATTTGTCATGAATTGAGAAGCTGGTAGTAAATCTTTAATCAGTGCATCCAAACTAAACTCTGCAAGAGTTCCATATTTTTTAACTCCAGCCAAAATTTTTGTTATTCCTTCTTGGCTTTGGTTTAGTAGTTGAACTTGTTGATTAAAATTTCCGACTTTTTCATCTACTTTAGTTAAAGCTTCTGTCATATCTTTTGTTACTCCGGTAGACAGATTGTTAAATGAAGTGGACATTGCTCCAAGTGAGCTATTGATTGTTGTATTTAAGGTATCCTTTAAACTTGAGATTTCGGATTTTAAATTAACTATTTCTTCAGCTTCTTTATTTTCTTTTTGATCTTCAGGCTTAGATCTCAAATTTAAGTAAAGAATTGCCGAAACTACTCCAAGCAACAGAATTAAAATAACTAAAAATATAGCTTCCATGAATCACTTTATATCATATATAAAATATGTAATGGAATTATTATTAATATTTAAAATTATTATTGGTTTAGGGATACTAGTTGGTGTTTATGCAATTCTTCGAAACCTAGATATTATTAAAATTATTCTTATTTATTGGAAAGATTTAATTCTTAGAAAGTAATCTAGCTAAACTTTGAAGAGATTTATTTTTAGACGATGATTTAGATATCATCATACAAGCCTCTGATTTTAATATCTCACCATCTTTTAAAATTCTTAGATTATTAGCTTTTAAAGTTTCTCCTGTTGAAGTGATGTCAGAAATAATTTCTGATGAACCAGTAAAAGGATATGCCTCTGTAGCACCTAAACTATCTACTAATTTAAATTGAGTAACCCCTTTAGAAAATAAAAATTCTCTTGTTAAATTTGGATATTTGGTTGCAACTCTTAATCTTTTCTTTTTCTTATCTCTAAACTCAAATGCTATTTCCTCTAAATCAGCAATAGTTTGAACATCAATCCAAGGATCTGGAATTGCAACTACTAATGTAGCTTTCCCAAAATCATATTTTTTAATAACATTAATTTTCTTTTGAATATTTATTTCACTTTCCTTTAATAAATCAAAACCAGAAAACCCTAGATCTAATGAACCATCTCCAAGTCTTTCTATAATTTCTCTTGCATGAAGATATAAAATTTTAACATTTTTCTTTTGCTTAATTGAACCTAATAAATCTCTTTCTCCTCTTTCTGAAATTAGATTTAATTTATTTTTTTTAAATATACTCAATACATCTTTTCTGAGTCTGCCTTTGCTAGGAATACCTATTGAAATATTATTTAACTTGTTCACAATTCGTAACCATATTTGATTAAATTATCTCGAAATTTTAAATTTGCTTTATCAATCAGACCTTTTGTTAATAAATTTTGATATCTACTGTCTATTCCTAAATTAAAAAATTTAACTTTATTATTATTTCTTTTGTTTATAACAGCTTCATCAAATCCTTTTTCGTCTTCTAATTTACTTAAATTTTTAAAACTACAAGACTGAATAGTTTTTTTTGCTTTATCCAAGTCAAAGGATTCTTTGGAACTTGTTAAACCCGAAATGAAAGCTATAACTTTTTCAAAAGTTTTTAAAATTTGATTTTGTAAATCTTCATATTTTATTGTCATGACAGGAAACTGTTTACAGTCTGACCAACTTTTTTCATGAAAATTCCATGAACAAATAGCGTTGAAGCCTAAATATCTATCTTCAATTTTTTGAATTATTCCTTTGTTTTCAGTCATCATAAAATCAAATGCTTCTTCTTTTTCTATTGAATAATGATTTGCTAGTGATGAAATAATATTTCTTGGGTCTCTAACTATATGTATTGCTCCTAATGTATTACTTCTATTAGTAAAACTATGTCCATTAATTTTAACCATAGCATTATGTGTTTTAAAAAAACGAGTTTTTTTATCTTTGTTAATATTTTCTTGCTCAGCAATCCAATATTTAGATGTACTCACAGGAGATGAAAAATTGTCTTTATATTTTTTAAAATAAAAAGCACTAGGGTAACTATCAATTTCTTTAAGCAAATTAAAATCAAAGTTTCCATCTTCAGAAAAATAATATGATGATAACAAAGATCTCAACCAAGTGTTGCCACTTTTTGGATATGAAGCAAGCCAAATAATCATTTTATAAATTTATAGCAGCTCCAACTGCTGGAATTTGTTTTTTTGAACCAAGATCAGAAATTAATCGATCATAGCGACCACCATTAATAATATTTTTTAATTTATTTTTTGATTTAATATCAATTTTAAAAACCATCCCTGTGTAATATTCCAATTGTCTTCCAAAAGAAGTTGAAAATATTACATTTAGTTTTGAAACTTTGTTTTTAAAGACAGGAAAATATCTTTGATCAACCACCAAATTAATTCTATTTTTCTTAAAAAATTTATTTAACACAGATGCAGCCTCATTGATTGGGCATTTAATTTTTAAAAAGTCTTTAATAATTTTTGAAACACCTTTACCTTTACTGGCTCTTCTTGGATCTTTAATTTTGTTATCGAACCGATTTAATATCTCATTAATCGTTCTTCCTGCTATTACATGTGATAAATCTTCTTTTAGCATTTTTAAATAACGCTTCTTATCTATTTCAACGATAGTTGGATCTACATCAGAGTTTGACTCCAATCTTTTTAAAAGATCATTAAAGTAATCTTCTCTCCAAAAATGTCTTGATAATCTTAACTTCCATCTTTTTGGAATATCTAGTTTTGAAATTAACAAATTAAATATCTCAACATTTCCTATTGTTAATTTGCCTGATGAATATTTAATATTTTGAAGAGATTTAAGTGAGGTATTGATAATTTCTTTATCATCATTTTTTTCATCTTTAGAACCTAAAATTTCAAATCCAATTTGATCTCGAATAATAGAATCAGTTTTATTTTCAGATTTTCTATAAGCTTGACCACTATAGAAAATTTTTTCTTTTCCTTTTAAATTATTCTCTAAGTATCTTAAGCAAGATGCAATTGTTAAATCCGGTCTAAGGCATAGCTCACTACCATTTTGATCTGTGAATGAAAAAATGAATTTTCTAAAGTTTTCACCTGATCTTTGAACGATATGATTAGCCTCAATTACCGATGGTAAATCTATATATTTGTAACCCTTAGATTTTACTGATCTAAGAATGTTTTCAGATAAGTTTTTTGATTTCATCTATTAAATTTGATTTTGGAAATGTTTTATTATTTTCACCTTTAACACCTTTAAGATTTTTTATCGTTACTGTGCCTTCATTAAATTCATTATCGCCACATATAACTGCTATATTTAATTCACGTTTATTTGCTAAGGTTAATTGCTTACCTAAACTTTTCTTTATATCTAAAAATATTTCTGCATTAATGTTATTTTCTCTCAATTGATCTACAATTTCGTAATAATTTTTTAGATATTTTTCATCCATCACACAGACTAAAACAGGCTTTTGATCGTCCACCTTAATCTGGTCTAATTGTAAAAGTGCAAATAACAATCTATCTACACCAAAACTAATTCCTGTACCTGGAATATCTACCCCTTTAAATCTCGAGATAAGTTTAGTATAAGAACCTCCCGAACAAATGCTACCAATATCAACTTCTTTTCCTTTATTATTCGTTACTTTAAAATTCAGGTTAGTTTCAAGAATAAAATCAGAATAATAAGCTAAACCTCTTACAATAGTAAAATTGGTTTGTACTTGCTCTAAATTAGAACCAAATCCTAAAATTTCAAAAACTTCCTCAAGCTCTTTAATTCCTTCTTGAGACAATGGATTATTTAAATTTTCTTTTAATTGTTTTAAGTCTTTTATTTTTAAAAAATTTAATATTTGTGATGCTTGTTCGTCTGTTAGATCAGCACCTTTTGTAACTGCTCCGCTTGCATCTTTTCTCTCTTTTTTAAGAAGATCTTCAACACCTTTTAAACCAAATCCAGGTTTATCTAATTTATCAATAGCTCTAATTACTTTTAATTGCTTATCTTCAGATATTTTTAAATCATTAATTAAACCTTGAACTATTTTTCTGTTACTAATATTGATGATGAATTGATCTTTATTCAAACCACAATCTAAGAGTGTGCTTGAGATTAAATTACAAAGTTCTGCATTAGCTTGGGCTGAATTAACATTTCCAACAATATCAAAATCAGCCTGCATGAACTCTCTGTATCTTCCATTTCCTGCTTTTTCATTTCTAAAAACATTCTGAATTGCATATCTTTTGTAAATTGATGGAAGCTCTTGGTTATTTTGAGCAACAAATCTAGCTAAAGGACTGGATAGATCATATCTAAGTGTAATATTTTTATCACTATCTTTGAATGAGAACACATCAGACATAGGATTATCTTCATCCTCTGCTAAAAACGAACCAATATTTTCACTGATCTCAAAAGAAGGTGTTTCTAATGGTTCGGCTCCAAATTTTAAAAAATTTTTTTCAATCACTTTTAAAAGTTGTTTTTTTAAAACTAACTTTTTGTTCCAACGATCTTCAAATCCAGATGGTAAGGAAGGATTGAGTTTTTTATCTTTTTCCATTTTAGTGGTACTTTGGGTAGGTTACGCTCCTACGACTTCGGATCCACAAACCGACGTGATACTATTTCACCACCAAAGCTTATCTTTTAGTTATTATCTTATTTTATGTGGAATGAAAATTATAATATAAATAAATAGCCTAACGGCTATGGAAACAGTTTCTGTGAGTACTTCTATAAGTAATTCTGTATGTAATATTTATATTCATGAGAAGTCGTTTTAGACAAAAATTATTAATATTCAAGGCTTAAATAAAAAAAAGGACGTTAATCTACTAAAAGTAGAAATAACGTCCTTAGAAATTTTACGAAATTTAGTCTATTTTTTTTAAATTTACTGCAGAAGGACCTTTAGGACCATCTTCTAATGTGAATTCAAGTTTATCACCTTCATTAAGAAATCTCATTCCTGCAGCTTTTACAGCTGAAGCATGTACAAAGGCATCTTTCTCTTTGTCGTCTCTCTCTATAAAGCCATATCCCTTTTTGCCATTATACCATTTTATTTTACCTTGTAGTGTACTCATCTTATTTCTTCGTCCTTTTGTTATTTATTATATTAATTAAGTTAATTTCTTTTACAGGTATTTCAAGATCAAACTTTGTGGTGGTGGCTGAGGAAGGATTCGCACCTCCGACACAAGCCTTTTCAGGGCTCTGCTCTACTCCTGAGCTACTCAGCCTTATTTATCCTCTAAAGATAATTCTTCCTTTAGTAAGATCGTAAGGTGTCATCTCCACAGTTACATTGTCACCTTGAAGAACTCTAATTCTGTTTTTTCTCAACTTACCTGCTGTGTGGGCTGTAACCGTATGACCGTTCTCTAGCTTAACTCTAAACATTGCATTCGGAAGTAGGTCTATCACAGTCCCCTTGAATTCAAGTAAGTCTTGTTTTGACAAATTTATTTTCTCCTTATTCTTTTAAATACTGATTGAGCATGTCCAACCAGGCCTTCATAATTTGCAAGTGTTATAACTGATGGTCCAAGACTTTCAATACCCTTTTTTGATAGGTTTATGTATGAAATTCTTTTGTAGAATTCGTTTACACTTATACCACTTGAATATTTTGCTGATCCGTTAGTTGGTAAAACATGGTTTGAACCTACATTATAATCCGTCATAGCCATAACAGCATATTTTCCTAAACAAATTGATCCTGAATTTTTTATTTTTGAAACAATAGATTTATAATTTTTAACATTTAACTCTAAATGTTCTGGACCTATTTTGTTAACAATATCGATAATTTTTTTATCTGAATTTATGTGCATTAAAATTCCATTATTTTGCAAACTTCTCTTTGCAATCGACCCTCTTGGAATTTCTTTTAATTGTTTAATTATTTCAGTTTTAACTTTATTTAATAAGTTTTTATCTTTTGAAATTAATATGCACTGTGCAAGATCATCATGTTCTGCTTGTCCTATTAAATCACTTGCAACCCATTCTGGATTAGAGTGCTTGTCACAAACTATTGTAACTTCAGAAGGACCAGCAGTCATACCCTCAATTCCAACATCTCCAAAAACTTCTTTTTTTGCAGCTGCAACGTAAGCATTTCCAGGCCCTACAATTTTATCAACCTTTTTAATTTTTTTTGTTCCATAAGAAACTGCAGCAATAGCAGAAGGTCCACCAATTGAATAAATTTCCTTTATTTTACATTTTTTAGCAGCATATAATACTGCAGGATTTTGTTTTCCTTTATAGCCTGGGTTGATCATAACTATTCTTTTTACACCAGCAACAATAGCTGGAATTGCATTCATCAATACACTAGATGGATAGGATGCAGTTGAACCAGGTACATAAATTGCAACCGATTCTAATGGTAAATATTTATACTCAAGTTTATTTTTAAATTTATCAGTGTAAGAAATATTTTTAAACTTTTGTAATGAATGAAATTTATAAATCCTTTTGTAAGCAGTATCGATAGATTTTTTTACAATAGAATTTAATGATTGAATTGATTTTTGAATTTGATTTGAGCTAGGTTCGATTATTGAATTTTTATTAAATTTTTTCTCATATTTAAATAAAGCTTTATCGCCATTTTTTTTAACATCCTTAATAATGTTTGTGACAGAAACAGAACTTGATTGAACTTTTCTTTTTCTTTGCATTAACAAATTATCCAATAATTTGTCAAAATTTTTCTTACTACTATCTATAACCTTCATCTCTACTTTATTTCGCTTTGATCTTCTAATATTGCCTCAATCGTTTCAGCGGTCAAAGCAATATGAGCATTATTACTAAAAAAGAGATTTATTTCATAAACATCGTTATTTTTCAAATAATCTATTCCTACTAATTCTAAAACCAATTCTTGATTTGATTGATCAATATTTTTTGACTTTACCTTATCAACAAAATCAAATCTGCAGATACTATTGACTTTTTTGTCCTCATTTTCATTTTCTACTTTAATACGTTCAATTGATAACAAAAATACTTTATTAGATTCTAGATACTTAATATCTGAAACTTTTACTTTAGCTCCTGAACTACAGGCTGAAATCATTTGTAATCCTTCTTTGTCTGTAGCAATGATTTTAGCTAAATATTTTTTCATCTTTTTAATCTTTTTATTTTAACACCAATGTTTTTTAATTTATTTTCAATTTTTTCATAACCACGATCTAAATGATAAATCCTATTAATTACAGATCTCCCTTGTGCAACTGAAGCTGCTAAGACAAGTGCCACTGATGCTCTTAGATCACTAGACATTACTTCTGCACCAATGAATTTCGTATTACCTTCAATATAAGCTTTATTATTTTTAGTAATAATATTTGCACCTAATCTCTGTAATTCAGCAACATGCATGAATCTATTTTCAAAAATATTCTCTGTGATTGAACTTTTTCCTCTTGCTTTACACATTAAGACCATTAATTGCGCCTGCAGATCTGTTGGAATTCCAGGAAACTCTTTTGTTTTAATATTTTTAATAGACTTAATTTTTTCTGGTCCATTAATATGAATTTTATTATTGCTTACTTTTACTTTGGCTCCTGTTTTTTTTAATAAATTAAGTTCTGAATTTATTATTTTTGGATCTAGATTATTAATTTCTAAAGTTCCTTTAGCTAGAGTTGCTGCAACACAAAAAGTACCAGCTTCAATTCTATCAGCCATCACAGAATAATTTATTGATTTTAATGAACTTACTCCATTTATAGTACAATTTCTTCCTTTCCAATTAATTTTTGCACCAGCTGAGTTAAGAAAGTTAGTAAGGTCTTTTATTTCTGGTTCAACAGCACAGTTTTTTAATATCGTTTTTCCTTTTGCCAAGCATGCAGCAATTATAGAATTTTCAGTTGCTCCAACAGTAATTTTTGGAAATCTAATTTGTCCACCTTTAAGTTTGCCATTAGATTTTGCTAAAATGTAACCGTCCTTAATTTCATAATTCATTCCAAGTTTTTCTAAAGCTGACAAATGATAATTAACTGGTCTTGCACCAATTAAGCAACCACCAGGTAATGATGTTTTTGACTTATGATATTTTGCAACTAATGGTCCTAATACTAAAATTGAACCTCTCATTGTTTTAACTAATGAATAACTAGCAAAAGTTTTCATATTTTTATTGTTTAAAATTTTTGCAGTTTTTTTATCTTTAGAAAGTTCGATTTTTGATCCAAGAGACTTAAGTAAATTAAGCATAGTGCTAATATCTTTTACTTTTGGAAGGTTATGAATGGTTACTGGTAAATCAAAAAGTAATGTAGCTGCTAATATTGGCAATGATGCATTTTTAGAACCTGATATTGAAACTTTGCCTTTGATTTTGCTAGGACCATCAATCAGAAATTTGTCCATAACTTACTTTTTAATTTTAGCAACCTGAATAGTAGTTTGTCCCTGATATTTACCGTTCTTAGATTTATAAGTTGTCTCTGGTTGAGTTTCTGATTTAAAAAATAAAAATTGGGCTATACCTTCATTAGAATAAATTTTTGCTGGATTAGGTGTAGTGTTGCTTAGTTCTATAACTATATTTCCTTCAAATTCATTTTCAATAGGAGTTACATTACAAATTATACCTGTTCTTGCATAAGTACTTTTACCAACACATATACAAAGTACATCTTTTGGAATTCTGAAATATTCTACTGTTTTAGCTAAAACAAATGAGTTTGGAGGAATGATGCAATGTGGTCCCTTTTTCTCTATAAAATTGTCATCTGAAAAATTTTTTGGATCAACTAAAGAATTATTTACATTAGTGAATATTCTATATTCGTCAGAGATTCTAACATCATAACCCATACTACTTAATCCATATGATATTTTACCCTCCGCAACTTGATGGTCTAAAAATGGTTCAATCATATTGTGCTCTTTGCACATCTTCTTAATCCACGAGTCAGGCTGAATAGACATTACTTAAATTTTTTTTTATTTTTTTTTTGAAATAATTTTCTTTTTTTTAAGTTTTTTCTTAAAGCTAAGCTCAAACGCTCATTTTTATCTTTAGAACTCATTCTTTGTTGGGATTAGTCAAAAAATCTAAAGATATTGGTTTATTAGGATCTAATGGTTTTGATGTGGGCTCTTCTTTTTTGGGGCCTTCTTTAGCTAAACGTTTAGCTTTTTTTTCAGCAAGCTTTCTTTCTCTTTTAGCTTGCTTCTCCATAAGCTTGTTGCCTTTTGTTGATTTATAATCGTAGTGAATTCCCATAACATTTTTTTAAGTAGATATAGATCATTATAGTCAAAAAATTAAGGCAATAATTTGAAAAAAATGCTTTATTATCAATAAATTACTAAATGTATTTTAGCTCCTGTAGTTAAATGGCATAACAAGTCATTGGTAATGACTAGTTCCCTGGTCAGTACAGGGTGGGAGCACCATTAATTTCTGTAAAATTTTTTTCTAAAAATAATTGAAATCACAATTAATATAAAAAACGCTAATAGAGGAACATAAATATCTGGAGAAAAGATAATATCCATTATTCCTGGAACTTCTGAATTTTGATCGATTACTTTTTCAATCCCACTTCCAATTGAAACTGCCAAAAAAATCTGGGGTATTATTCCTAAAAAAGTTGCAAATAGAAAATTTATAACTCTTACATTAAATAATGTTGGCAATAGACAGCTTATTTGCCAAGGAACTCCTCCAATAAATCTGTAAACGAGCAAATAAAAAAATTCAGATTTTTTAAATTTGATTTCAAGATTTTGAAATTTATTAAGAAATTTTTCTCTAATTAAATCTCTTAAAAAATAATTTCCAAATATATATAAAAAAGTTGCACCTACACTTAAACCGGTCACTACAACTAGTGTTCCAATCCATTTCCCAAAGATAAAACCACCCATAAGTGCCACGGGAGATCCAAATCCCAGAAAAGGAAATACCCAAAGCACTGTTAGAAACAAGAAAGAAATTGAAACTAAAAATAAATTAGAATTCTTTAACTCAATTAAATAAGATCTGTTATTTCTCAAAAAATCATAAGATGTAATCTCCTGAAGACTGAATTTTGAAAAGAAAAAATATAAAAATAAACTAACAATTAATAAGTAAGATAAACCTATAAATAGTTTAATTTTTTTTGTTTTTTCCATGAATATTGTTATTTTATTCCTAAATCTTCTATTTGCTATTTTTATTATTGCTAATATAAAGGGGCAAAATTTAATCAATTTATTTATGAAAAGAACATACCAACCTTCAAATAAAAAAAGAGCTCGAAAACACGGCTTTAGATCAAAAATGAAGACTAAAGGTGGAAAGAAACTTTTAGCTAGAAGAAGAGCCAGAGGAAGAAAGTCTTTAACTGTATCAGTGTAAATTAATGAAAAGCAAAATTGTTGCTCTTTCAAAAAACGAAGAATTTAAAAATTTACTTAAACAAAAAAAGTTTACAAATAAGTACGTAACTATTTTCTTTGGTAAATTAATGAATAAAGATAATAAAAAACTCAACATTAGCTTTGTAACAAAAAAGAAATTGGGGAATGCAGTTAAGAGAAATAAGATTAAAAGAAGATTAAGGAATATTTTAAACGAAGCAGTTAAAAAAATATCAATAAATTTTAACTATTCATTCCTTGTTATCGCTAAGTCATCTATGCTAAATAATGAATACAAATTAATAAAAGAAACTCTATTTCAGGATTTTGAAAAAATAAAATAATGAATATTTTTACAAATATATTAATTAAAATTATCAAAGGTTATAAATATCTGATTAGCCCTCTATTTGGACATTCTTGTAGATATTTGCCTACTTGCTCAGAATACAGTATTGATGCACTTAAAGAATTTGGTCTATTAAAAGGATCAATTTTAAGTATTAAAAGAATCTTGTCTTGTCACCCAATCAAATTTTTAGGTGGTGGTGAAGGTTTTGATCCTGTTAAAAAAAATACAAAATTAAAATAATATGGATACTAAAAATATAGTAGCAGCAATTTCATTATCAGCGGCAGTTATAGTTTTATATTCACTATTTTTTGCTCCTCCACCAATTACTAAAGAAAATATGGCTGAAGGAAATAAAGTTGAACAAAACAGTGACACACCTTTACTGGATCAAAAAGAAAATGTTACTGAAATTTCTAGAGAAGAAGCTTTAAAACAAAGTGAAAGAATTAATTTTGAGAATGAAAGTATTGTTGGTTCTATTTCACTTAAAGGTGGCGTAATTGATGATCTAACTTTTAAGCAATATAATGTTAGTTTAGACTCACAGGAAAAAGTTACACTTCTTTCACCAAGAAATTCAAAAGATGGTTACTTAATTGAAAGTGGTTTTATTACATCTGATAAAAATGTTGAAATTCCAAATTCAAATTCTATTTGGAAAGTTTCAGGAAATAATAAATTAACTGATCAATCTCCTATAAAAATATCTTGGACAAATGATCAAGGTATAACATTTGAAAAAGAGATCACCTTAGATGACAAATATTTATTTTCAATTAAACAAAGTGTAATCAATCCAACAGATAAAAAATATGATTTTTATACTTATGGGCAAATCATTAGAAATGAAATGCCTGATATATCTAACTTCTATATCCTTCATGAAGGATTGGTAGCAACACTTGATGATGAACTTATTGAAGAAGATTATGATGACATACAGGAGAAGAAATTTTCAAGAACAGCTCAAAAAGGTTGGTTAGGGATTGGAGATAAATACTGGGTAACTTCGCTAATTCCACCTAGAGAAAAAGAATTTAAAACAACATTTGATTATAAAGATAAGTTCAGAGCAAATTTTGTTTCAACTGAGCCATTGGAACTTAATGAAAATTCATTGATTGAAGAAACCTTACAAATCATTGTTGCTGCAAAAAGAGTTGATGTAATTGATGGATATGCTGAGTCTTTAAATATTGATAAATTTGACTTAACAATTGATTGGGGATTTTTATACTTCATTACCAAACCGTTATTTTTTGGAATTGATTATTTCTTTAAATTACTTGGAAATTATGGCCTAGCAATTATAGCAATTACAATTTGTATAAGATTAGCATTTTTCCCACTTGCAAACTTTTCATTTAGAAGCATGGCAAAAATGAAAGCCTTACAGCCTGAAATGGCGAGACTGAAAGAACTACACAAAGACGACAAAATGAAATTACAACAAGCGATGATGGCTCTTTATAAAAAAGAGAAAGTAAACCCGATGTCTGGTTGTTTACCAATACTTGTACAAATTCCAGTTTTCTTTGCTTTGTACAAAGTTTTATTTGTAACAATTGAAATGAGACAAATGCCTTTTTATGGATGGATACAAGATTTATCCGAGAGAGACCCTACCTCCTTGTTTAATCTATTTGGATTATTGCCTTATGATGTACCATCATTTTTAGTCATTGGAGCATGGCCTGTTGCAATGGGTATTTCTATGTGGGTTCAACAAAAATTAAATCCTGCACCAACAGATCCGATGCAAGCAAAAATATTTATGTTCTTTCCATTATTCCTAACAATAATTTTAGCACCTTTCCCGGCAGGGTTGGTAATATATTGGACGGTAAATAATATTTTAACTATGGCACAACAAGTTTTCATAATGAAACGAACCACTGTTAAAACAACAACTTAATGTTGGATATTAAAGAAGAAGAATTAAAAACAATTATACCACTAGATGGTCCTTCAACAGAAGAAGTACAAAAATATTTAGAAAAATATAATGATGAATATATTGTTATTAAATGTGGTGGTAGTGTTTTAATTGATCAAAATATTTTTGATATTTTTGTTAAAGATATCTCAACACTAAATAAACTAGGATTTACTCCTATTATTGTTCATGGAGGTGGAAAAAGAATAAGTAATAAACTTAATGAAATAGGATTAGAAAGTAAATTTATAAAAGGATTAAGAGTAACTGATAAAGAAACTATTAAAGTTGTAGAAGAAGTATTAATTGATTTTAATAAAGAAATTATCAATGCTCTAGATAAGCAAAATTGTGAAAGTCAGAGTATTAATTCCAAGGAAAATAATATTTTAACAGTCGTCCAAGAAAATGAAGAGCTTGGTTTTGTGGGCTCTCCTATAAATGTAGATCAATCAATAATAGATAAAATTATAGCAAATAAAAAAGTCCCTATTATTGCACCTTTAGGTTTGGATAAAAATGATCAAACTTATAACGTCAATGCAGACACCGCAGCCGGTTATATTGCAAAAAAAATTAATGCCAGAAGGTTAATTATATTAAGTGACGTAGAAGGCGTTTTGGACAACAATAAAAATCTAATTCCAGAAATTAATTCAGAATCTATAAAAGACTTAATAAATAATGAAACAATTACTGGTGGCATGATCCCAAAAATAAATAATTGCTTAGATGTTGCTAGTAACGGAGTAAAAGGAGTTGTTATAATAGATGGAAGAAAAAATCATTCTGTTCTATTTGAACTTTTATCAGATAAGGGATCTGGAACTTTAATTAGACAATGAAAAATTTAAGCCATATTAAAAATATTCTATTTGATTGTGATGGTGTACTTTATAGTGACCTAGAAGCAGTATTTGGTCAAGTTAGCCGAAAAATGACTGAATATATTTCAAGTAAACTAAATGTAGATTTAAAAAAAGCCAAAGAACTTCAGACAAATTACTTTCACAAATATAATACAAGCTTAAACGGCCTAATGATACATCATGAAATTGATCCTAAAGAATTTTTAGATTTTGTTCATGATATTGATTTATCTTTTTTAGAAAAAGATACAGCATTAAGATATGAGTTAGAGAATATAAATTTAAGAAAATTTGTCTTTACTAATGGTAGTCAAAACCATGTAAGGCATATAACTACAGCTCTAGGAATTAATGACCAATTTGAAGATATATTTGATATTGTAGATGCAGAATATCATCCAAAACCAGAAGCTAAAGCTTTCGATTTAATGATAGAAAAATTCAAAATTGCTCCAAAAGAAACTTTGTACATTGAAGATATAGCAAAAAACTTATCGATAGGAAAAAAGCGAGGAACAATTACTGCTTGGTTAATTAATGATGAGGAATGGGGTAAAAAAGAATCTGACAAAGAATATATTGATTATAAAATTGAAAATCTTACTTTATTTTTAAAAGAAATAAGGTTATTAAAAAACCAATAAATTATGAGTATAGAAAACATTATAAATGAAGCTTGGGAAAACAAAGATCAAGTTAATCAAAATTCAGATCAAAAATTAAAAGATACTATTAATCAAGTAATAGAAGATCTAGATAGCGGTAAATCTAGAGTTGCTGAAAAAATTGATGGTGAATGGGTAACTCACCAACACTTAAAAAAAGCAATTATGCTAAGTTTTAGAATTCATGGTATGGAAACTTTAAATGGCCCCTACTCAGCTTGGAGAGATAAAGCTCATTTGTTAAAAGGAAAAACAGCTGGATGGTCAAACGATGATTTTGAAAAAGCAGGTTTTAGAATGGTGCCAAATACTGCAATGAGAAAAGGATCATATGTTGCTAAAAATGTAGTTCTAATGCCGAGTTATGTAAATATTGGTGCTTACATAGATGAAGGAACAATGATGGATACTTTTAGTCGTGCAGGTAGTTGCTGTCAGATTGGAAAAAATTGTCATATTTCAGCTGGAACTGGTATTGGTGGAGTTTTAGAACCAGCACAAGCTCTTCCAACCATTATTGAAGATAATGTTTTTATAGGTGCTATGTCAGAAGTTGTGGAAGGTGTAATAGTTGGTGAAGGTTCGGTGCTTAGTATGGGTATGTATATTGGCCAATCAACTAAAATCGTTAATAGAAAAACTGGTGAAGTAAATCACGGTAAAATACCTCCTTACTCAGTTGTTGTTCCTGGATCATTACCAGACAAAAACAATCCTGCTGCACCCTCGTTATATTGTGCAGTAATCATCAAACAAGTTGATGAAAAAACAAGATCTAAAACATCAGTAAACGATCTTTTAAGAGATTAAAATGCAAATCATTAATGAATTACAATTAGCCAAAGAGCTAATTCGTTACCCATCTATAACACCAATAGATGCTGGAGTAATGAAATTCTTAGAAAAACAATTAAGAAAACTTGGTTTCAAAACTAAAATATTAGAGTTTAAAGAAAAAAACACTAAACCAGTAAAAAATCTTTATGCAAGACTTGGAACCAAAGGTCCAAATTTTTGCTACGCTGGTCACTTAGATGTTGTACCTGCTGGAAACTTAAAAGATTGGACGGTAAATCCTTTCAGACCATCAATTAAAAAAGGACATTTAATTGGAAGAGGAGCAAATGACATGAAAAGCTCTATTGCAGCTTTTGTTTCTGCTGTCAGCATTTTTGTTAAAAATAACAAAGAATTTAATGGCTCTATAAGCTTACTAATTACAGGTGATGAAGAAGGAATTGCTATTAACGGTACAAAAAAAGTTGTCGAATACTTAAAAAAAAGAAAAGAGAAAATTAATTTTTGTTTGGTTGGAGAACCAACTAATCCAAATAGATTAGGAGAAATGATTAAAATTGGTCGAAGAGGAAGTATGAATGGTAGACTTTCAGTCATAGGTGTTCAGGGTCATGTTGCTTATCCTAATAGAGCTAACAATCCATCAACTACTCTTGTTCAAATATTGAAAGAATTAAAAGAAATTAAATTTGATAAAGGAACAAAAGATTTTCAGCCAACAAACCTAGAGGTTACAAAAATAAATATTGATAATACAGCTGACAACGTAATTCCAGGTTTAGCTAATGCAACTTTTAATATTAGATTTAATAATAAACACTCATCGAATTCAATTAAAACAAAAATAAATAAAATATTGAAGAAAATTTGTAATAAAAATAAGTCAAATTACAAAATTGAATATAGTGTATCTGGTGAAGCTTTTTTAACTAAACCAAACCAAACTACATATATGATCCAAGATATAATTAAAAAGATTACTAAGATTAAACCTGAACTCTCAACCACAGGAGGCACCTCTGATGCAAGATTTATTAGAAAGATTGCTCCCTGTTTAGAATTTGGTTTGGTTGGAAAAACAATGCATAAAATAGATGAAGCAGTTTCTTTAAGTGATTTAAAAAAATTAACTTTAATTTATTCAAATATTTTAAAGAATTATTTTAAGTGAAAACAGCTTTAATTACTTCTGACACATACAAAAATCATAATACAGGAGATGGACATCCTGAAAAAATAGATAGAGTTACAGCTGTTATTGATAACTTTAAAAAATTAGATAACAAAAATTTAATATGGAAAAAACCTTCAAAATTTGAAAAATCAATACTAATAAAAACTCATTCTTCTGAATATATTGATCATGTTGATCGATCATACCCTCAAAATGGATTTAATTTTTTAGATGGAGATACGGTTGTCTCCCCTGGTAGCAAAGAAGCAACAATGGACGCTGTTGGATCAATTATTGCAGCGATTGATGGTGTGGAGGAAAAAGAATTTAAAAATGCTTTTTGTGCGGTGAGACCCCCAGGTCATCACGCAGAAAAAGAGAAAGCCATGGGCTTTTGTATTTACAACAATGTTGCAGTTGGAGCTAACTATTTAATTGAAAAATATAGTTATAAAAAAATAGCTATAATCGATTTTGATGTCCATCATGGAAATGGGACACAAGATATTTTTTTTAACAATGAAAAAGTTTTATATATTTCTACTCATCAATTTCCATATTATCCAGGTTCAGGTTCAGAAAAAGAGATTGGAAAATTTAATAATATTTTGAATATCCCACTTGAAGCTGGAACAAGTGCTAGAGAATATTTAAATGCATATGAACTAGTATTAAAAAAATTAAAAGAGTTTAAACCGGAATTTCTATTGTTTTCTGCAGGTTTTGATGCTCATATTGATGATCCTTTGGCACAATTAAAACTTAATGCTGAAGATTATTATACAATTACAAAAAGAACTTTAGAAATTTCAAAATCATTTTGTAGAGGTAATGTAGTATCTATACTAGAAGGTGGATATGACTTAAAAGCATTACAAGACAGTACTCAAAGACATGTTGATGCTTTAATAGAATTTAATTGATAATTCCCAATAAAAAACTAAATAAAACTCAATGAAATTATATAAAATTAAAAAATCTGATATCGATAAAAAAGGTAGAGGACTTTATGCAACTAGAGATATCAAAGAAGGTACCAAGATAATTGATTACGTTGGTAAACTAATTACAAAAAAACAAACTGAAGAGTCTGACAAATATGACAATAGTAAACCAATCTATTTATTTACTATCAATAAAAGATATGACCTTGATGGAGATTTTCCATGGAATACTGCAGGATTGATTAATCATTCTTGTGACAATAATTGTGATTATGATGGTAAGGGTCTAAAAATTTGGGTTAAAGCAATTAGAGATATCAAAAAAGGTGAGGAATTTACCTGTGATTATGGTTTTGGTTATGATGAAAATTACAAACAATTTCCCTGTAAGTGTAAGTCAAAAAATTGTTGTGGGTATATTGTAAGGGCAGAATCTAGATGGCGAATAAATAAAAAATTTGCCATGAGTAATAAAAAAAATCTAATAAAAAACTTTAGATAAAAATAATCCTGTAGGTGGTGCTGGAGGAGCACACAGTGACCTTTTTTTAGACTTTAGAGCTTTGTCAAATTTTTTTAAATCCCATTTATTTTCACCTAAATATTTTAAACATCCAACCATAGATCTTACTTGCTGTTGAAGAAAAGATTGAGATTTAAATTGAATTTCTATTTTATCATTTGAAGATTTTAATTTTACAAAATCCATTGTTCTAATTGGACTCTTAGCATTACAACTTGAAGCTCTAAATGTTGAAAAATCTTTTGTACCAACTAATTTTTTTGCCCCTAATTTCATCAAATCTAAATCTAATTTTTTTCTTACATGCCAGACTTGGTTTTTTTCAATCACAGGTGAACTTGTTCTATTTAAAATGACATATTTATAAACTCTCTTTTTTGCAGAAAATCTTGAGTGAAAATTGCTGGTCCTTTTTCTTATTTTAAGGATTGCAATTTTTTCATTTTTTAAAAAGTGATTAATTGAGTTAATAAATTTATCTAAACTCAATAATTTATTTTTTAAATCAAAATGCGCGGACTGCTCGATAGCATGAACACCAGCATCTGTTCTACCCGATCCAACTATAGTAATATTTTCTTTTAATAACTTTCTAATTTTGTCTTGAAGTATTCCTTGAATGGTTTTATTTTTTTTTTGAATTTGCCAACCTTTGTAATTTGTGCCTAAATATTCTATCAAAAGCTGATATCTGAACATTTATATCTTTGAACCTTTTTTTATCTGCGAACCTTGAATAAATTCACCAATATTTTGAGGTCTTTTCCCTTGCCTCTGAATTTCCTTAATAATTATCGATTGATTATTACCACAAGCGATTTCAAGATTATCACTCAATACTGAACCTGGATTTCCTTGAGCTCTTCCAATTTGAGCTTTTAAAATTTTATATCTTTCTCCATTAAAAATAAAAAATGCTCCAGGTGATGGATATAAACCGTTTATCTTACCAATAATTTTTTCAGCATTTTCATCCCAATTAATTTGACCTTCAGTTTTTTGAATTTTAGATGCATAGGTTGCATTCGAATGATCTTGCTCAACAAAATTTGCTTTACCATCTAAAATATCATCTACATTATCTAAAATTTTTTCTGCTGCTAAGTTAGAAAGCTTTTCACTAATTTCTAACGCATTCAAATTTTCATTAAGTTGGATTTTATAATTATTACAAACTGGTCCTGTATCTAATTTTTCAGTAATTCTCATTATACTTATTCCAGTCTCCTGATCTAAATTCATAATTGACCTTTGAATTGGTGCGGCACCTCTCCATTTAGGCAGTAAAGATGCATGTATATTTATAAAACCTTTTTTAGTTAAGCTTAGAAATTTTTTAGGTATGATTTGTCCGTAAGCAACAACTATTGCTAAATCAGCATCTAAAGATTTAAAAAAATTATACTCCTCTTCATTATTTATAACTGGCGGCGTTCTATATTCTAAATTTAAAGTTTCAGAAATACCTTGTATTGGAGACTTATTAATTTTTTGTCCTCTTTTTGATTTTTGAGGTGGCTGTGTATAAACATAAGAAATATTATATCCATTTTGATATAAAGATTTTAAAATTGGTACAGCAAACATGGGTGTACCCATAAAAACTAACTTTTTTGACATTTTTTAAACTTCAGCTGAATTTGATTTTAATTTTGAAAGTTTCTTTATGATCATTGATTTTTTTAGTTTTGAGAGATAATCAATAAACAATATCCCTTCCAAATGATCCATTTCATGCTGTATGCATGTTGCAAGTAATCCATCTGCTTTTAGTAGTTTTTTCTTTCCATTGTAATCTAAATATTCTACTTCACATTTACTTGGTCGATCTATTTCAGCAAATTGATTTGGTACAGACAAACACCCTTCTTCATAAGTTGCCTTAAGTGGATCTTTATTTTTTATTACAGGATTTACAAAGTATCTAGGCTCTTTTTTGTTTTTGTCCTTACTTATATCCATCACTATAATTCTTTTTGGTATACCAATCTGAATTGCTGCAAGACCAATACCATTAGCATCATACATTGTATCGAGCATATCATTCATTAATTTTTGCTCTTCACTTCCAACAGCCTCTACAGGTTTTGATACTTGTCGAAGTAATTTGTTTGGTTCTGTAATAATCGTTCTTATCGCCATAAAATTTATATGTTATTATAATTTTTATACTTTTAAAGGAAGAACTTTTAGCAATAGCTTATTTCTTATTAAATCAGCATTTATTTGATTTAGTGTATTAGAAATAAAATAAAGTCTTTTTTCATCAATATTTTCTATTTTGTCATTACCTATTATCTCAATTAAAGATAATAAAACTGTTCCAACTTCATTTGCTTCTATCAACTCCGCTAGATTTTCATCTAGTTTAAAAGGTTTTTGTGAATATAAACTGTCATACTCGCTTGGTATTTCTACTCCGTCTGATTTCAGACTTTCTATAAAAATTATATCTTTAGTCGACAAAGTTTCATTACTAAAAATTATTCTATCAAGAAATTTTTTTAAATCTTCTTGTATTTCAGATTTTGAATAATCTCCTCTAAAATAATTTACCCACTTAGATTGATGTAAAATATTATTATTATATTGAATTTTTTTGAACTCTGAATTCTGATTTTTTGAATAGTTATTGTAGAAACTTAAATAATCTGAAGGAACATTATCTACTTCAATTTCGTTCAAAAAGTTATTGAGCTCTACATCAAAAGCTAAACCAATTTTATTGTCCTCAAATAGCTGCTTCAACAACTGTAAAAATTCCAATTTTAATTCTGGTTCACTTGTCAAAAGTGCTCTTTGATAAATTAATGCTCTCGCTTCTAATGGAGACAGCAACTTGTAAGTATCGGTTGCACTTAACAATTGATCAATATTAAATTGAAATTTTTTATAATATTCAAATAAGTCTTTTTCTGGGAAAATTTTATAATTAGCAGCTTTCTCAATAATTAAGATTTTGTCTTGATCATTTATGTCAACATTACTTAGATCTGGTAGTAAATTTGAATTTGATAGATATTTCCAAATTAATTGAGGTGTATTTTCATTAGGCTCATATGAAAAATCTGGATTTGTCCTATGAGCTAAATGAAACTCAAATACTGAACTTTCAGAGACTTCTTTGGATGCTTCTTCAATATAACCAAACAGGTAATTCATTTTATTTTCAAAATACTCATCTTGAAAACCTAACTCTTTTTTAAGATCTAGAATTAATTGGGCTTCTTCATTTTTTCCATAATTTACTAAACAATATAAATTTAATTTAGATAAATATTCATCTTCAACTGGTTCTTTAATTTTTGTAAAAAATTCACAGGTCTTCTTTATATTTTTATCTGATAAATAGTTATCTAATAAATGTCTGGTTAGTTTGGGATGAGAGTTTACAATTTGATTATTAACCAAAAATTCTTCAATGAGTTCTAAATTAGAATTTTTAATTAACCAATCAGATTTAAATTTTAAAAATTCATTTTCAGTAATATTTTGATTAGGATAATGAGCGTTAGTTAATAATGAGATTTCCATAATTTCTAATGCATCATTAGAAAGATTAATTTTCTCTAAACTATCAAATAAATTTTTTAACTTTTGACCATCAGAATTCGTCCACATATCAATAGTCAAACCGTGTTCTGCAGGATCGTATAATCCTACTATTTTGACTTCTTTTGATATTAAATTTTCATCTAATTCTATCGAGCCAGTATTTTTATCTGACTGCATATCAAAAACACTTATTTGATCATTATTATTTTCACCTTCTGTAATAACTGCTTCCTCAACAGTTTCATTTTCTTTTTTTTCAAGATTCCATATATCAATTGGATTATCTTCTGCGTGAATAGGATTTAAAATAATTAGATAGCTTAAAAAAATAAAAAAGAATTTTTTATTTAACAATTTTAAAATTTTCATTTGGAATAATTTTTTCAATTTCCTTTTTAGGAGCAGGAAAATCAATTGAATTGAGAATTAAAACAACGCCAAGAACAATTACTAGTCCAAAAATAGATTTAACAACTAGTCCGATTATACTTTTTTTACCTGAACTTGTATTTTTGTTGAAATGCATATAACTTTAGATAATTTCAAATTAAGACATATTTGTGTTTTTTCAATATTTAAACTTATGAAATCAAAAAAAAATCTGGTTTTTCTAGGTATGATGGGATCTGGTAAGAGTTCTATTGGCTCTTTAGTAGCAAAAAAATTTAAATTAAATTTTGTAGATGTAGATAAAGAAATAGAGAAAAATTTAAATACGACAATTCGAAAAATATTCGAAACAAAAGGAGAAGAATATTTTAGAAAAATTGAGGAACAAACTACACTTAAAAAATTAAAACTTAGTTCTACAGTTGTTTCTCTTGGGGGAGGTGCTTTTGCAAATAAAAATATTAGAAATGAAGTTTTAAAAAATCATTATTCATTTTGGTTAAATTGGAATGAAAAAATTTTAGTTGAAAGAATTAAAAATAGCAAAAAAAGACCTCTAACAATTAATGCTACAGATAATGATTTAATTGATTTAATTAAAAAACGAACTAACATTTATTCTAAAGCCTTATATGAAATCAAATGTGATAATCTTACAAAAAATGAAATAGTAAGCAAAATTAAAGAAATTTATGAAACCAATTAAATTAAAAATTGAAACAAAAACACAAAAATATCCAATAATAATTGGATCAAATTTAGTTACTAACCTGTCAAAAATAATTAAGAATAATTCCTTAACATTCAATCAATGTCTTCTTGTAGTTGATAAAAATGTACCAAAAAAATTTATCACTAAAATAAAAAATTCATTCAATAAAAAGAAAATACATATATGTTTTTTTATTGCCAGTGAGGCCAATAAAAACTTTAATATTATTAATAAGATCCTAGAAATTTTATTAAATAAAAACTTTTCTAGAGATGACTGTTTAATATCAATAGGTGGGGGTATTACAGGTGATGTAAGTGGTTTTGCATCTAGTATCTTTAAAAGAGGTATGAAATTTATAAATATACCAACAACACTTTTATCCCAAGTTGACTCTTCGATTGGTGGTAAAACTGGCATAAATTCAAATTATGGAAAAAACCTAATTGGTAGTTTTTATCAACCAAACTTGGTTATATCAGACGTTGATTTTCTTAAATCGATGCCAAAAAGAGAGATTGTTTGTGGATATGGTGAAATTTTAAAACATTCTCTAATAAGAGATAAAAATTTCTTCAAATTTTTAAATAAGAATGTGAATAAAATTATTAAACTGAGCTCTCCATTTATTGAAAAAGCTATTTATGAAAGCTGTAAAATTAAAAAAAGTGTGGTTGAAAAAGACGAGAAAGAAAAAAATTTAAGAAAAGTTTTAAATTTTGGGCATACATTTGGCCATGCTTATGAAGCAAGCTTAAATTACAATAAGAAATTAAATCACGGTGAAGCAGTAATCCTAGGCATAAAGACAGCATTAAGTTTTAGTTTAAATTTAAAAATACTAAAAAAAAGTGATTACAACCTAATATTAAATCATATCAATAATTTAAATCTAGCAATATCTGTTAATAAATTTTTTAAAAAAAAAGATATAAATAAAATATTATTTTTCATGACAAAGGATAAAAAAAATAAATCGCAAAAAATTAATTTAGTACTTTTAAAAAAAATTGGATCTCCACAAATTAATATTGAATATTCAAAAGAAAGATTGAAAAAATTTTTTGATGATTACTTAAGATAGTTGAATTTGAATTGAGTGAATAGTTTCTTTCAATTCTTTATCTAATACTTTATAAATTTTTTTATTACTTTCAATTCTGTTCATATTTTTTAACTCATCAGAAACTATACTTAATCTTAAATGATATTTGCCTTCTTGATTACCTTTGTGATTTTTATGAAGAAAAGATTTATCTTCTATATCTATACTTTGAATATTTATTTGATCTGATAATTTTTTTTTTATAATTGCAATTAATTCATTTATATCCATATAGTAATTATTATATCATGAAAAATATTTGTGACTGGAATAATTGTAATGAAATCGGTGAATACAGGGCACCGATAGAAAAGGATAATAGCAGGAAATATCGAATGCTTTGTCTAGAACATGTTAAAGAATTTAACAAAAACTGGAATTATTTTTCTGGGATGAGTGATAACCAAGTAATCAATTTTTTAAAGTCAGATATGACTTGGCACAAACCTACTCAAAATTTTAGTTCTTCAGATAATTTTTTTAAAGTCCTATGGAACACAACATTAAAAGATGAATTTGATAAAGATAAATTCAATGGAGACTATAATCATATGCGTCAATTTAAATTCGATCATAAAGATATTAAAGCATTTGGAATATTGGGAATATCTGTGGGTTTAAAATGGCAAAAAATACAAGAAAAATTCAAAGTGCTTGTTAAAAAATTTCACCCTGATATGAATGCTGGAAATAAAAAATACGAGGAAAAATTAAAACTGATCACTTTAGCTTACACACAGCTAAAAAACACTTATAGGGAAAAAATTGACTCCAAATCTTAACATTCAACCTGACATAAAAGTTTCTTTAAAACAATCTTTTGGAATAGATTCTGAAATGGAAGTAGATGCATTTTCAAAAAAAAATGAATATGTGCCTGAAATAGATAAAAACTATAAATTTGATAGAGATACTACACTTGCAATCATTTCAGGATTTGCGTTCAATAAAAGAGTATTAGTACAAGGATATCATGGTACTGGAAAATCAACACACATAGAGCAAATAGCTGCAAGACTAAACTGGCCGTGTATTCGAGTAAATTTAGACAGTCATGTTAGTCGAATAGATTTAATAGGTAAGGATGCAATTGTCCTTAAAGATGGAAAACAAGTAACGCAGTTTAATGAGGGTATTCTGCCATGGTCAATTCAAAATCCAGTTGCTTTAGTATTTGATGAGTATGACGCTGGAAGACCTGATGTTATGTTCGTTATTCAAAGAGTGTTGGAGGCTGAAGGAAATTTCACGCTACTAGATAAAAACAAAGTAATTAGTCAAAATAAGTATTTCAGGTTATTTGCTACATCTAATACAGTTGGGCTTGGTGATACTACTGGACTTTATCACGGAACACAGCAGATTAACCAAGGGCAGATGGATAGATGGAATATTGTAACAACATTAAACTATCTAAGCCTAGATAGAGAAATGGATATAGTTTTATCAAAGAATAAAAATTTAAATAATGCTAAGGAAAAAGAAAAAGTTGCTAATATGATTAAAGTAGCATCCTTAACCAGAAAAGGTTTTATTGCTGGAGATATATCTACTGTAATGAGTCCAAGAACAGTTCTTCATTGGGCTGAAAATTCTGAAATTTTTAAAGATACTGGATATGCTTTTAGAGTAACCTTTTTAAATAAGTGCGATGATATTGAGAAAAATACAATCGCGGAATATTATCAAAGATGTTTTGGTGAAGAATTGCCTGAGTCTTTGATTAATATTCAAATTTAAATGAGCAATAAAGAAACAAATTTAAAAGAAAAATTTAGAATTGCTTTATCTTCAACAGCAAAAGTTATCGCAGACGATATTGACATAAACAACAAATCTTCTGAAGATAAAAAGACTAAAGATATTTCGTCTTTTGAAATAAATGATCTAACTAGTCCAAGTGATTTTATAAAATTAAGGGCTGAAACAGACTCTACAGCACTTAAAAAAAGGTTTTCTAATGAAAAAATTTACAAAAAAAATTTGCCTTCAAACACTTCCTCTAGATCTTTATATAATATAGCTGAAAAAATTAGATATGAGGCCCTAGGGGGCAAAATGTTGAAAGGAATTCAAAAAAATTTTTCTGAAAACTATTCACAAATAATTAATCGTAAAAGAAAAGATCAGCTTAAAACAAAAGAGGACGTTCCTGTTGCTGAAGCATTTGAGTTATATATGCTTAAAAATTTTCATAATATTGATCTAAATCCTTTAACATCTAGAATGCTTAATTTCTGGGAAAAAGATTTTGAGCAATCAATTAAGAAACATAAAGAATTTTTATTAAATAATTTAGAAAATCAAAATACGTATGGTTCTAAATTTTCTGAAATACTAGAAGAAATGGATATTTTTCAAAGTGATGAGGAAGATCAAGAAGAGGAAGAAAATCAAGATCAAGGTCAAGACAATCCCTCAAATGATGACCAAAATAAAGATAATGAAGATGGCAAAGATGAAAATGATGAACAGCAAACAGAGGCATCTGTTGATGCTGATTATAATATAGACGAGTTTAATTTGGATGATCAGTTGTCAGATGTTGAGTCTGATGAACAAAACTCTGAGCAGGTAATTCAAAAAAAAATTGATAATGTAAATCTTGATTACAAAATATTTACTACACAATACGATGAAGTTGTTAAAGCTGAAAATCTAGAAAATGCAGATGAAACTACTAAACTTAGAAAAAATTTAGATCAACAGTTAGTTGGTTTCCAAGATGTAATTACTAAATTAGCTAATAAACTTCAAAGACAATTACTAGCAAAGCAAAACAGAGCTTGGGAATTTGATTTAGAAGAAGGCTTGCTTGATAGTTCAAAGTTACCAAGAATAATAATGGATCCATATAACTCTTTGTCATTTAAAAAAGAAAAAGATCTAGACTTTAAAGACACAGTTGTAACTTTGCTTATTGATAATTCTGGATCTATGAGAGGGAGACCAATAACGATTGCTGCTATCTGCGCAGACATCCTGTCAAGAACACTTGAAAGATGTTCGGTAAAAGTAGAGATTTTAGGATTTACCACAAAAAACTGGAAAGGTGGACAAAGTAGAGAATTTTGGACTAAAAATTCAAAACCAAAAACACCTGGGAGACTTAACGATCTAAGACATATAATTTATAAAGGTGCAGATACACATTGGAGACAGGCAAAAAATAATTTAGGCCTGATGTTAAAAGAGGGTTTATTAAAAGAAAATATTGATGGAGAAGCTATATCTTGGGCATACAACCGGATTAAAAAAAGAAAAGAAGAAAGAAAAATTTTAATGGTAATTTCTGATGGAGCACCAGTTGACGACTCAACACTTTCAGTAAATTCAGGAGACTTTTTAGAAAAACATTTAAAGAAAATGGTCAAATTTATTGAGAATAAATCTGATATTGAAATTTTAGCGATTGGTATTGGCCATGATGTTTCGAGATATTATGATAGAGCTATAAAAATTACTGATGTAAATGAATTAGGTGATGTGATGATATCTCAACTTAGCTCTTTGTTCGAAACAAAGAAAAAATTTCATTGAATATTAAATAAATTTTTATTTTTCCATTTAATTATCACTTCAGCACCAGATCTTGTTTTAGAGTTTCTACATATTACAGAAGCAAAATTTTTTTCTAACAATGTTTTTCCTATAAACAAACCTAAACCAAGCCCTGTTTTTGATTTATCTTGAGGGTTATTTGATTTTAAATATGGTTCACCGATTTTTGACAAAATATCCTTTGGATAGCCGGGACCATCATCCTCAATACTTATTTCAGTAAATTCACTATCACTCTTTAGATTTATAAAAATATTTTCATCAGAAAATTTATTAGCATTACCAAGGAAATTTCTTAGTCCATAGACAATTTCTATAGATTTAACTATTTTTTTTGAATTAGAGTCTTGATCAAAATTAAAGATAAAGTTCTTCGTACTTATTTCTTTAAATGAATTTAAAATTTCATTTAAATAATCTCTAATTGAAATATCCTTATCAATAAATTCATCTTCTTCATCTGGATTTAATGTTAATTTTTTTAATATTTCATTACATCTTTTAACCTGACTGAATAATAAATTGATATCTTTTTCTACATCTTTATTACCTTCAAATTGTTTTAGTAATTCTTGGGTAATTATTTTTATGGTTGAAAGAGGCGTTCCCAAAGAATGTGCGGCTGCAGCAGCTTGACCACCTAAGGATAGTAGCTCATGTTCCTTGGCCATTACTTCTTCCATTTTAGTTAGAGCTTCTTTTCTTAACCTGGACTGAGTTCCAAAAGTCATTGCAAAATAATTCAAAAAAACAAGAGCAATAATCAAAGCGATTGGAATAGAATAATAGTAATAAGGGCTTACATGAAAATGATCACCAAATGGAGAAGGTAATTCTGTTGAATAAAAAGTTAAAAAGATAATTAAGAAAGCTGTTAAAAATACAAGCAAAGTATTTGTTCTAAAACTTAAATTAGAAGATGAAAATACACTCGGAATAATTATGAAAATAACAAAAGGATTAATAATTCCACCTGATAAATAAAGTAATATAGCTAGTTGCAAAATATCAATAACTAAAAAAATGAAAGCTGATCTATCTGATAATTGAGTCTTTTTATATATAAAAATTAAGTAAAAATTACTTACGACACCAACCAATATAACTAAATTAGAAGTTATAAAATCAAATTTAAAATCTAAGACAAAGTATACAAAATTAACTGCAATTAACTGTCCAATTATCCCAATCCATCTTAAGGTAATATAAGTAGACTTTTTGAAAGAGTGATGTTTTGAAGTTTCAAAAAACTTCATTTTTAAATATCAAGATTTTTTACATTAATAGCATTTGAAACTATAAAATCTTTTCTTAACGCAACATCACTTCCCATTAGTGTATGGATAAGGCTTTGATCTTTTTTAAGATCTTTTGAGTACTGAACTTGAAGCAAATTTCTAGTTTCAGGGTCTAAAGTTGTATTCCACAACTCTTCTGGATTCATTTCACCAAGACCTTTGAACCTTTGAATATTCATTTTTGATTTTTCTAAATCTAAAGCATTAAAATATTCTTTAGAGCCTTTTTTTAATTTTTTTAATTCCTTATTATTATTTACGATATAATCCTCTAATTCTTTTTCATCCTTAATATAAACACCCTTTGAACCTTTATTAATTTTAAATAATGGTGGTTGAGCTAAATAAACATGACCATTTTCGATTAATTTATTAAATGGTTTGTTATTAAAGAAAGTTAACAACAATGCTCTTATGTGAGAACCATCAACATCTGCATCAGTCATTATAATTATTTTACCGTATCTTAAATCTTTTAAATCTATTTCCTGAGATTTAGGATCAAGTCCCAATGCATTAATTAATGTTACTATTTCATTTGAAGATATCATTTTTGCAAGAGCTTTTGTTCTTAGATCTGAACCATTGCCGTTACCATTTTTTTTTAAATTTATATCCTCAACATAAGTGTTTAAAATCTTACCTCTTAGAGGCAAAACAGCTTGATTTGCTCTATTTCTTCCTTGTTTAGCTGAACCACCCGCTGAGTCTCCCTCAACTATAAACAATTCTGTACCCTCTTGTTTTCCAATCTGACAATCGGCTAATTTTCCTGGTAATCCACTTAACTCAAGCGCTCCCTTTCTTCTGACATTCTCTCTAGCTTTTCTTGCAACATCTCTTGCCATAGCTGCTTGGATAACTTTGGCCAAGACTATTTTTGCAATTGATGGATTTTGATCAAACCAAATTGATAATTTTTCATTAACTAAAGTTTCAACAATAATTCTTACTTCGGATGAAACCAGCTTATCTTTAGTTTGTGAAGAAAACTTAGGATCAGAGATTTTAGTTGAAAGCACACATGTTAAGCCTTCTTTAATGTCATCTCCTGAAATAGCTAATTTATTCTTTTTTAATAAATTATTTTCATTGGCATATTTATTTACAACTCTTGTAAGAGCACTTCTAAAACCTAATAAATGTGTTCCACCATCTTTTTGATAAATATTATTTGTGTATGGAAATATATCCTCTGCATAACCAGCATTCCATTTTAATGAACACTCTATTTCAATGTTATTTTTTTTGCCTTCAATGTAAATTGGTTTTCGGAATAAATCATTACCATTTTTATTTTGTAGTTTTTCTCTTTTACCATCTAAAAAATCTACAAACTCTAAAACACCACCATCAAATTTAAATTCAGATGTTTTTTCTTTTTTTTGACTAGCATCAGTAAAAATTATTTTTATACCTTTATTTAAGAATGCCAACTCTCTCATCCTTTTAATTAAAATATTTGCACTAAATTTAATTGATGAGAATATATCTTTCGAAGGTAAGAATGTTATTTGAGTACCTGTATTTTTAGATTTTCCAACTACTTTAAGAGGAGATTTTGCTTCACCATTTTTAAATTCTATAAAATATTTCTTTCCATCTCTATTTATTTCTAATTCTAGTTTTTCCGACAATGCATTAACAACTGAAACACCAACTCCATGTAGTCCACCAGAAACTTTATATGAATCATGATCAAACTTACCACCAGCATGAAGTTGAGTCATAATTACCTCAGCTGCAGATTTTTTTTCCCCTTTATGCATGTCAACAGGGATACCTCTTCCATCATCATTTACAGTAATTGTTCCATCAGAGTTAATTTTTACATTAATATTTTTACAATGACCTGCTAATGCCTCATCTATCGAGTTATCTACAACTTCATAAACCATATGATGTAAACCGGTACCATCATCAGTATCTCCTATATACATCCCTGGTCTTTTTCTAACTGCTTCAAGACCTTTTAAAACTTTGATGGAGTCCGCTTGATATGTATTTTTATTTGTCATTTTTTAAATTTTGGAAAAAAATAAATATAACATTTTTTAAAAAAATTGCTGAATTATCTCAATAATATGAAGACAGAAACCTTAAATTATTGTTGAAATACTTAGGTAATTTAATGGCGGAGAGAATGGGATTCGAACCCATGAAAGAATTGCTCCTTTACACGCTTTCCAAGCGTGCGCCTTCAACCACTCGGCCATCTCTCCGTCAATCACTTTTAAAAAAGCAAAATGATGTATTTTTAATTTTATAAATTTTTTTATTTTTTGAGATTTCGTTTAGATATTTTACTATGTCCTTAGACGATGTTTTTCCAGGGACATAATCGTGCCAAAGAATTATTCCATTTTTTTTTAACATTTCGAAAGATTTTTGAGAATCATTTTTGACTATTGAGTAAGTATGACCTCCGTCGATAAAAATTAAATCCATTTTATCTTTATATTGTGTGTGGTCAAATTTTAGAGAATTTTCAAATATTACGTTAATTTTATTTTCTACATCACTTCCTGAAAATAAAAAACTTTCATATATACTTTCATTGATTACATTCCTATAGGAAACTCTATTATCATCTTTGTTTTTCTCTAATTCCTCTAATTCATTTGGTCCAATAGTAATTGAATTAATCTTAGCATCAGATGAAGAATTTAATGCCATTAAATAAGTTGTTTTTCCACTACATGTTCCAAATTCAAAAATATTTTTACTTGATTTACTTAATGTCGAAATAATCCAGGCTTCATAGTCAGATGTCATTCCTACAATATTGTTACCTGCACTAATACTAAAACTTTTTATAATAGCATTATTATTTGGGCCAGATAAATTTTCAGATATTTTTTTTAGCTTAAATGAAGAATGTATATCTGCAAGTTCAATATTTTTTATTTTATCATCATAAAAGAATCTTTTAATTTTTTTTTTATTTAAAAAATAAATTAAAATTAAATTTAAAAAAATTGAAATACCAAGTAATAATTTTATGCTCATTTTTCTTTACTTATTTTTAAAACACCAATAAATGCCTCTTGGGGTATTTCTACTCTTCCAAATTGTTTTGATCTAGCCTTACCCTTTTTTTGTTTTTCTAATAATTTTCTTTTTCTATCTGTAGCTCCACCGCCATGAATTTTTGTTAAAACATCTTTTTTAAAACCTTTTATTGTTTCTCTTGCAATAATTTTTCCTCCTATTGCTGCTTGAACAGGAATCATAAAATTATGTCTCGGAATCAAGTCTTTTAATTTTTCACAAACTTCTCTTCCAGTTTTTTGAGCAAAATCTTTATGTATCATCATAGCTAAAGCATCAACAGGTTCACCATTAACTAAAATACCAAGTCTTACTAGATCGCCTTCTCTGTGCTCAATTATTTCATAATCAAAACTTGCATATCCACTCGTCATTGACTTAAGTCTATCGTTGAAATCAAACACAACTTCATTTAAGGGAAGTTCATAATTTACTACTGCTCTACTTCCAGAATAACTAAGGTTTGTTTGCACTCCTCTTTTGTCTTGACACATTTTAATTATTGAACCTAAGTACTGGTCTGGAGTAATAATGGTTGCCTTAATCCAAGGTTCTTCAATATATTTTATTAATGTAGGATCTGGTAAACTTGATGGATTTTGTAAATCCATAGTATCACCATTATTCAAATGAACTTTATAAACTACTCCTGGTGTTGTTGTTAATAAATTAACGTCAAATTCTCTTTCAAGTCTTTCAGTTACTATTTCTAAATGAAGTAAACCTAAAAACCCACATCTAAATCCTAAACCTAAAGCTGAAGATGATTCTGGTTCAAAAGAAAAACTTGCATCATTTAATTGTAATTTTGCTAAACCATCTTTTAATTTTTGAAACTCTGAACTATCTACAGGAAACAATCCACAAAATACTACAGGCTTACTTGGTTTAAAACCTGGTAAAGCTTCATTTAATGGTTTTGTTGCATCACAAATAGTGTCTCCAACTTTTGTCTCTGATAACACTTTTATACCTGTTGTGATAAATCCTATTTCTCCTGTTTTTAATTCAGTGATATCAACTGGTTTTGGAGTAAAAACACCAACTTTTTCTACAATATATTCTTGATTTGTAGACATCATTTTGATCTTCATATGTTTTGAAAGTTTGCCATCTATAACTCTAACTAATATGACAACACCTAAATAAGTATCGTACCAACTATCAACTAGTAAACATTTTAAATCCGATGAACTTTCACCTTTTGGTGCTGGTAAAGTCGTTATAATTTGCTCTAAAATATCTCCTATTCCTTCGCCGGTTTTTCCAGAACACGGAATAGCATTCTCAGTATCTATCCCAATAACTTCCTCAATTTGCTTTTTTGTTCTTTCTAAATCAGAAGCTGGTAAATCTACTTTATTTAATACTGGGACAATTTCATGATTTGTATCTAATGCTTGATAAACATTTGCTAAAGTTTGAGCCTCAACTCCTTGAGTACTATCCACAATCAAAATTGAACCTTCACACGCGTATAATGATCTACTTACCTCATAGCTAAAGTCTACATGGCCAGGTGTATCTATAATATTTAAAATATATTCTTTTCCATCTTTAGCTTTATAATTTAACTTTACTGTTTGAGCTTTAATGGTGATACCTCTCTCTCGTTCAATATCCATTGAATCTAAAACTTGAGCTTTCATCTCTCTTTCAGTCAGGCCACCACAACTGTGAATTATTCTGTCTGCAATAGTAGATTTTCCATGATCAATGTGTGCAATGATTGCAAAATTTCTTATATTATCGATTGAACTCATTGGCTTTAGGATCGAATTTTAGCGCCAGTTTTATTTTCGACTGTTTCTATAATAGACTTATTTATTTGATCTAAATCTGCTTCTTTAAGAGTTTTTTCTTGAGATTGAATTGTAACACTGAACGCAATTGATTTTTGGTTTTCAGGAATATTATCGCCCTCATAAACATCAAAAACTTTAATGTTAGAAATCAAATTTTTATCAACATTTGATACAACATTTACCAAATCTTGAACTTTAATTTTCTTATCAACTATAAAAGCAAAATCCCTTTCTGACTTTTGATAATCTGAAACAGAATATCTTGTTTTTTGATCTTTTAATGATTTTTTTGGTAATTTTAAATTATCAAGAAATATTTCAAAACCTACTAAAGACTCGGTTTTCATATCTATTTGCTTAATGATATTTGGATGAATTTCACCAAAGTATGCAGCCACACTTTCTTTACCTCTGTTCAAAAATAATCTTCCTGATTTACCTGGATGATAATAATCAGGTGTCTCATCATCAATAAAAAATTTTTCTTCATCGTAACCTGCTTCAACTAAAGTTTGAACTACATCTTTTTTAATATCAAAAACATCGACATTTCTCTCTTTTTCTAACCAAGAAAGACGAGATTTTTTTCCAGCAGATAAACCACAGACTACTATATTTTGTTCACCAGGTTGTTTTCCAAAAAATATTGGTCCTATTTCAAAAATAGATAAATCTTTAAATCCTCTATCTATATTTTTGCTCATATACATAATTAAATTTGAAAATATTGAATTTCTTAAAACTCCTAATTCTGAACTTATAGGGTTCACAATTTTTAAATCATCATTTTGTCCTTTGAAATGATCATTATATTTTGCATCTGTGAAAGACCAAGTAATTGCCTCCAAATAACCTTTTGAAGCAACAGATCTTTGAAGGAAATGAAACAATTTTTGAGTTTGTGTTAAAGTGGATTTTTTTCTCTCTTTAATGGGTTCTTCAATCTTTATATTATCATAACCAACTATTCTTACCAATTCCTCAACAACATCTATTTCCTGAGTAATATCTGGTCTCCAGGATGGGATACTTAGTTTAAAAACTTTTTTATCTTTTTTACATGTAAAACCTAAGTTATCTAAAATTTTTAACATATCTTTTGTTAAAATTTTAAAACCTGTAACTTTTTCAAACGAATTTGGATCAAATTTAATTATTTGATTTTTAAATGTACTGATTTTTTGAATATCTAGCTTACTAATTTCACCACCACAAATTTCTTTAATTAAAAAAGCTGCTTTATTTAAACCTTCTTCAATTGATAATTGGTCTATTCCTCTTTCAAATCTAAATTTTGCATCTGTATCGATATTTAATCTTTTTGCTGTTCTTCTAATTGATCTTGGATCAAAATAGGCTGACTCGATTAAAACATTTTGTGTATCCATTTCTGTTCCAGATCTTGTGCCTCCGATGATACCACCAAGTCCTAACACACCTTTATCATCACTAATTACACACATATCATCTTCAAGTTTATAGGTTTTGTTATCTAAAGCTGTGAACTCTTCACCAGATTTTGAGTTTCTAACAATTATACCTTTTTCAATTTTATCAACATCATATGCGTGTAATGGACGATTAATATCAATCATTACATAATTTGTAATATCAACAATTGCTGAAATAGGTTTTTGACCTATAGAAATTAATTTATCCTTTAACCACTTTGGACTTTCAGTATTTTTTACATTTGTTACCAAACAGCTTCCAAAAGAAAAACATCCTTGGTTTTTTTCGTTTGTAATTTTTACTTTAATTGTTTGAGATTTTTTCGATTTTATTTTTTGTTCTTTAATCTGTTTTAATTTACCAAAGCCTGAAGCTGCTAAATCTCTAGCTATCCCTCTAACACCAAGACAGTCCGGTCTGTTGGGTGTGATTGATAAATCAATCAAATTAGAACTAGATTGAGTAAAAAAACTTTTTCCAATACTATTGTTGTATTTCGAAGATGAAAGCTCAGTAATTCCATCAGTTTCTTCAGACAAATTGAGTTCTGATTCAGAACAAAGCATACCATAAGATGTAACATCTCTAATTTTTGCTATAACTAATTTAGTTTTATTTTTTGGAATAACCGCACCAGGAGGAGCATAAACAGTAATTAAACCTTCTCTAGCATTTGGTGCACCACATACGACCTTCTTAATCTCTTTTTCACCTACATCAACATCACAAACTTTTAAACGGTCTGCATTAGGATGTTTTTCAGTTTTTAAAATTTTTGCTACTTTGAATAAATCTAAACCTTCAGATAAATTTTCAACACTTTCAACTTCAAGTCCAATATCAGTTAATTTCTCAAGTAACTTCTCTTCCTTGGCACTTACAGATAAATGATCTTTTAACCAATCAAATGTTATCTTCATCGACTTAGACCTCTATAATTTGTGGGTACATCAAGTGGATCAAATCCAAAGTGATTTAACCATCTATAATCACAGTCAAAGAAAGCTCTTAAATCATTAATGCCATATTTTAGCATAGCTAACCTGTCTATACCTATGCCAAATGCATATCCTTGATATTTAGCAGGATCAACTTTAACATTTTTTAAAACATTTGGATGAACCATCCCACATCCTAAAATTTCAAGCCACTGATCCCCTTCTCCTATAACAATTTTACCATCTTTAATTTCGTAACCAATATCTACTTCCGCAGATGGTTCTGTAAAAGGGAAATGACTTGGTCTAAATCTCATTTTGATTTTTTCCACTTCAAAGAACTCTTTAATAAAATAATTTAAACATCCCTTTAAATGGCCCATGTTAATATCTTTATCTATATGAAGGCCCTCAACCTGATGGAACATTGGCGCATGTGTTTGATCACTATCTGATCTATATGTTCTACCTGGAGCAATAATTTTAAACGGTGGCTTATCTTTTAACATAGTTCTAATTTGAACTGGTGAAGTATGCGTTCTTAACAAAACTTCCTTATTTTCGTCTAAATAAAAAGTATCGTGCATATCACGAGCCGGATGATTATCTGGTGTATTTAGTGCAGTAAAATTATTATATTCATTTTCTACATCTGGTCCTTCTTCAACACTAAAACCTATTTCTGAAAATATAGATGAAATTTCATCTATAGTTTGAGATACAGGATGAATTTTACCTCTAACAAAAGGTCTTCCAGGTAAAGTTATATCAACTTTTTCTTTTTCAAGTTTTTGATTAACTTCTTTTTTTTCTATTTCTTTAATCTTTTCCGTAATTAAAGATTGCAGTTCATCTTTTATTTTATTCAAGTCTGCTGCAAAAGTTTTTCTATCAGACTCTGGTATTGATCCTACAGTTTTAAATAAAGATGAAATTTGACCATTTTTTCCAAATAACTCTGTTTTGATTGAATTGATTTCATCTAAGCTTAGCTCATTTTTAAGCTTTGATAAAAATTGATCTCTAATATTTTTTATGTCTGACATATTAGTAGATTATTTCCTTAAGAAATAAAAACAATAGAGATTAATTTAAAGCGGATTGAGCTTTTTGTACAATTGTTTTAAATGCTTCTGGACTATCGTAAGCAATTTCAGCTAAAATTTTTCTATCTATTGCAACACCACATTTACTTAAACCATTAATGAATTTAGAATAAGTCATACCCTCTGCTCTTACACCAGCATTAATTCTTTGTATCCATAATGATTTAAAATCTCTTTTTTTATTTCTTCTATCTCTGTAAGCATACTGCATGGATTTCTCCATAGCTTGTTTAGCAACTCTGATAGTATTTTTTCTTCTGCCCCACTGGCCTTTTACGGCATTCAAAACTTTTTTATGTTTTGCTTTACTTGTTACGCCTCTTTTAACTCTTGCCATTGTTACCCTCTTAAACTGTAAGGCATGTATGATTTAACAATTTTGCCATCTTGTTTAGACAAAGTCGTAGTGCCTCTTAATTTTCTTATTTGTGAATTCGTTCGTTTAATCATACCGTGTCTTTTACCTGCTTGAGCAGATATAACTTTGCCCTTAGCTGATATTTTAAATCTTTTTTTTGCTGAGCTTTTTGTTTTTAATTTTGGCATAATTCTGCGGACTTATACAAAGAATGTTGAAAATTTACAACCTCTATTAAGGCTTATAAAGGTTGAATTACCATGATCATTTGCTTCCCATCAAATTTAGGTTGCAACTCTACTCTACCAATATCCTTCATATCCTCTTTAATTTTACCCATTAGTTCATTGCCTAAATGAGAGTGTTGGAGTTCTCGCCCTTTGAATCTGATAGTAAATTTAACTTTATCTCCTTTGGAGATAAATTTTTTTGCATTTTTGACCTTAAATTCATAATCATGAGTTTCGGTTACAGGTCTCATTTTAATTTCTTTTAATGAAATTATTTTTTGTTTCTTTTTTGCAAGATTTGCTTTTTTTTGTGCATCATATTTATACTTTCCCATATCCATGATTTTACAAACAGGTGGGTTTGCATTAGGTGCAATTTCAATTAAATCTAAACCTTGGTTTTTTGCCATTGATATAGCTTCATTAGTGCTTATCACTCCAAGATTTTCACCATCACTTGCAATAACCTGAACATCCGGTGAAGATATTCGGTTATTAGACCTTGGACCTCTATCCTTTGTTCTTCTTTGAAAGTAGTTTTGTTTGAAATCTGCCACTTAGTTTGATGATGCTTTATTTAAAGCAGAGAAAGTTTTTAAAAATGAAGCTATATCCATATTTTCTTGTTTATTAGAGTCTAACCTTCTAATCGTTACTGAATTGGAGTCAACTTCTTTTTTACCACAAATTAACAAAAGAGGTATTTTTGCTAAAGAATGATCTCTAATTTTATAGTTTAAGTTATTATTTTTAATGTCAACTGCAGAACTTATACCTGCATCTTTAATTTTTTTAGAAACTTCTGTTGCATAATCATTAAATTCTTCTGAAATTGGAATTACCATTGTCTGTAAAGGTGAAATCCAAAAAGGAAATTTCCCAGCATAATTTTCAATCAATATTCCAATAAATCTTTCTAAAGAACCAAACAGCGCTCTATGAAGCATAACTGGAACTTTTTTTGTTCCGTCTTTATCAACGTATGATGCATCTAGTCTTCCAGGTAAATTTAAATCAACTTGTAAAGTTCCACATTGCCAATCTCTTCCAATAGCATCTCTTAAAACAAATTCAATTTTTGGCCCGTAGAAAGCACCTTCACCTTTATTAATACTATACTCTAACTTAGAGGCTTTAACTGCTTCAAGAAGTGAGGCTTCTGCTTTGTCCCAAACCTTATCATCTCCAACTCTAACTTCTGGTCGATCTGCATATTTTAAAATTACATTTTCAAAACCAAGGTCTTTATAAATATCTAAAATTAAATTTGTTACATTTAAACACTCACTCGTAATTTGATCTTCTGCACAAAAAATATGCGCATCATCTTGTGTAAAAGCTCTTACTCTAAGCAAACCATGTAAAGCACCCGATGGTTCGTAACGATGAACCTTACCAAATTCTGTTATTCGTAATGGAAGATCTCTATAACTTTTCAATCCCTGATTAAATACTTGTATGTGACCAGGACAATTCATTGGTTTTATCGCAAACACTTTTTCATCAGGAGTTTCTGAAGTGTACATATTCTCTCCATATTTTTCCCAGTGACCAGATTTTTCCCACAATTGTCGGTCTAAAATTTCAGGCGTATTTACCTCTTTGTATCCAGCAGCATCCTGTCTACTTCTCATATAATTAATTAATTTTTGAAATAATGCCCACCCTCTCTCATGCCAAAAAACTGAGCCCGGACTTTCTTCTCTAAAATGAAACAAGTCCATTTCTTTTCCTAATTTTCTATGATCTCTTTTTTCTGCTTCTTCTATTTTTTTTAGATGATCATCTAAATCTTTTTGAGAAGCCCAGCTTGTACCATAAATTCTTTGAAGCATTTCATTGTTTGAATCACCTCTCCAATAAGCTCCAGAAACTTTCATTAATTTGAAGTATTTTCCAATTTTACCTGTTGAAGAAAGATGAGGTCCTCTACAAAGATCATGCCAATCTCCATGAAAATAAATTGAAACATCTTCATTCTCCGGTATTGCCTCAATTAACTCAGCTTTATAGATTTCACCTTTTTTTTTAAAATGATCTATGGCTTTATTTCTATCCCAAACTTCCCTTTTGGTAATCTCGTCTCGATCAACAATTTCTCTCATTTTATTTTCAATCTTTGTTAAATCGTCTTCTGTAAACGGGTCTTTTCTAGCAAAATCATAATAAAATCCGTTTTCAATTACAGGGCCAATCGTAACTTGTGTTCCTGGAAACAATTCCTGTACTGCCATTGCCAATATGTGAGCAGTATCATGTCTAATGGTTTCTAGACCCTCAGGATTTTTAGATGTAAAAATTTTTACCGAACAGTCTTTCTCAATTAAATATTCTAAGTCTTTTAACACGCCATCTACACTTATTACCATTGCTTGTTTAGCTAATGATTTGCTAATTTTTTCTGCTACTTCTAATCCAGTAACTTTATTTGGAAAATTAATATTATTTCCATCAGGTAATGTAATTATAGGCATTTAATTTATTAATCTTTTATACTCTGAATAAGTAGAAAAGCACATTTTTTCAACATTAAATTTTTGAACTATATTTTTTCTTCCTTCAACACCAATTAATTTTAATTGGGTTTCGTCAATTGTCAGCGTTTTTAAAATTTTCTGACTTAAAGACTTTGCATCACCCGCTTTAAATAAATAGCCTGTTTTTTCGTCAACGACAGTCTCATTAGAGCCACCAATATTACTCGCAATAATTGGTTTCTCCATAGACTGGGCCTCCACAGCAACTCTACCAAAAGCTTCTGGTTCAATAGAGGCTGATACAATAATGTCAGAAACTTTGTAAGCTAAAGCCATATCTTTACAGTGATCGATAAATCTTAGCTGTTTAGTCAACCTATATTGTTCTGAAAGCCTTATTAGTTTTTTTTTATACAAATCTCTTCCCTGATCACTTCCAAGGATAACAGCATAAAATGCCTCATAACCTAACTCAATATTTACAAGATTGATTGCTTCAATAAATATCTCTTGTCCTTTCCAGGTAGTTAATCTACCAGGCAAAAGTATAATCTTTTTATCTTTTTCTATTTCCCATTGTTTTAATAATTTTTTCTCTTCAGTTTCAAGTTTTGTGGTAGGGTCAAAATAATCAACATTAATTCCTCTAAATACTACTAATAATTTTTTTTTTTGATTTAAGTAATTTGAATAGTTTTCTTTGATGTGTGAAAAAATAAAATTTGAGCCTGCAATAATTAAATCAGATCGAACCATTACTGAATTATATAATTTTTTCAAACTACTTTTAAAATTATAAGTTCCATGAAATGTAGTCACAAACTTTCTACTTGTTATCTTGGAGGCTATTAAACAAGACCATGCAGGCGCTCTGCTTCTGGCGTGTACTATCGAAATATTATTAAATAAAATGATAAAAGTTAAAATTATTGCATTAATTAAAATTAATATTGGATTTTTACTTTGAACTGGAAGTCTAAAAACTTTTACTTTTTTTTTATCTATAAATTTAAGCAACTCACCGCCACTAGTAACTATAAATGATTTACAACCGTTTTCTGGCAAATAGTGAGCAATATCATAACAACCAGTCTCTGCCCCGCCATATCCAAGTTTTGGTATTACTTGCAAAACTTTTAAATTAGATGACATTTGATATGGTTATATATTAATTATCAACTCTTATAAACGATTATGGCAAATTTCAGATTCCACAAAATTTCAAAGACTAAGAAAATTAGACATATTTGTAAAATTTATAAAAATTCTCCATTCATAGTTTTTTTACATGGATTTATGTCAGATCTTGAAGGAAAAAAGCCAGAAGCTTTTTTAAAATTTGCAAGAAAAAATAAAATAAGTTTTCTTGCTTTAGAGTATTCGGGTCATGGAAAATCTACAGGTAAATTCACAAATGGAAATATTTCAAAATGGAGCAAAGAAACTTCTATATTGATAAATAAATATATAAAAAATGATAACTTTTATCTCATTGGTTCAAGTATGGGCGCATGGATTGCTTTAAAACAATTCAAAATATTTAAAAAACAAATTATGGGATATTTAGGTATTGGATCAGCACCTGAGTTTTTAGAAAATTTGATGTGGAAAAAATTTTCAAAAAAAATAAAGCAAGAAACAATCCAAAAAGGCATATATCATCTTAAACATGGGAATTATGAGTATCCAATTACATATCAACTTATAAAAGATGGAAGAAAAAATAGAGTTTTAAATAAAAAAATAAATTCAAAAATTAATGTTACCATGGTGCACGGTGAAAATGATGAAGCTGTGCCGGTAAGTTATTCTAGAAAAGTGTTAAAACTATTTCCAAAAGCAAAAAAGAAATTAATCATTGTAAAAAAAGGTGACCATAGCTTATCTAACAAGAGGTGGCTTAATATAATTTTAAAAGAATTAAAATTATTAATTAACTAACTTCTTTTATAACTTTTTTTAAACTGATAGGGTTTTTTAGTTTATCTAACATTTCTTTAGGACAAACTTGAATGAAATTATTAATTTCATTATCATAATTTTTGATTATTTCTTTAGATAACAAAGATCCTGTCTCTTCATGGTGTTCTTTGATTAAATTTTTTAAATTTTCTTTCCAATAATCTGTTTCAACATTCTGCCAAACAACTGACTCTGGGTTTACTTTTTTTTCAAATTCTTGTGATTTGTCATAGATAAATGCCATACCACCTGTCATACCAGCAGCAAAGTTATCTCCAACATCTCCAAGAATTACTACTGTGCCACCAGTCATATACTCACAACCATTCGAGTCACATCCCTCAATAACCGTAACTGCACCTGAATTTCTTACAGAGAATCTTTCACCGGCTTGACCAGCTGCAAAAAGTTTTCCAGATGTTGCTCCGTATAGAACTGTATTTCCTAAGATAGTATTTTCATTCGAAACTAAGTTACTTTCCTCTGGTAGTCTTATAGAAATTGTAGCTCCTGAAAGACCTTTGCCGACATAATCGTTTGCATCCCCTTTTAATACCAACTTCAAACCTTTGGATGAAAAGGCTCCAAAAGATTGGCCAGCTGATCCTTTAAAGTTTAATACTAAAAAATTATCATCAAGTTTTTCATAGCCATATTTTTTATATAAATGATGAGAAATTCTTGTCCCAACCGCTCTGTGAGTATTTTTAATTAAATATTCTTTTTCAATTTTTTCAGAATTATCTAAAGCCTTTTCAATCTCAGGCCATATTTCTTGGTCTAGGGTATCTGGTACCGAATTAATTTCTTGATTTTCACAGTATCTAGTATTGTTCCCGTTATCTGCTTGAACAAATAAAGGATTTAAATCTAAATCATCTAAATTATCTGAACCCTTACTAACTTGTCTAAGTAAATCAGTTCTACCAATAATATCATTTAATGATTTAAAACCTAATCTAGCTAAAATTTCTCTAACCTCACTTGCTATAAACGTAAATAGATTAACAACCTTATCTGGTGTTCCAGTAAATTTTTCTCTTAATTTTTCATCTTGAGTACAGACACCAACGGGGCATGTGTTCGAATGACATTGTCTTACCATTATGCATCCCATTGCAACTAGAGCAGTTGTTGCAACTCCATACTCTTCTGCTCCCATCATAGCTGCTATAACAACATCTCTACCTGTTTTAATCCCCCCATCAGTTCTAAGTGTAACTTTATGTCTAAGATTATTTAATGTTAAAACCTGATTAGCCTCTGTTAATCCCATCTCCCATGGAATGCCTACGTACTTTACACTTGTTTGCGGGGTAGCTCCAGTTCCACCGTTATGTCCTGAAATTAATATTATGTCTGCTTTTGCTTTGGCAACTCCTGCTGCAATAGTCCCAACTCCTGAGGAAGCAACTAGTTTTACTCCAATTCTTGCTTTTGGATTAATCTGTTTTAAATCATAAATAAGCTGCGCAAGATCTTCAATTGAATAAATATCGTGGTGTGGAGGAGGAGAAATTAGTGTTACTCCAGGCGTTGAATGTCTTAACCTTGCTATTTCATCAGTAACTTTGAAACCTGGGAGTTGTCCACCTTCTCCTGGCTTTGCACCTTGTGCAATTTTTATTTCAATCTCATTGCAATTGTTTAAATAATTAACTGTTACACCAAATCTTGCTGAAGCTATTTGCTTTACTCTTGAGTTTGCACTATCTCCGTTATCTAACACTTTAAATCTTTTTTCATCTTCACCACCTTCACCACTACAAGAAGCTCCTTTAATTCTATTCATGCCTGTAGCTAAAGTTTCATGCGCCTCTTTAGATAAAGCGCCATGAGACATGCTTCCACTGCCAAATCTTTTTAAAATATTTTCTATTGGTTCTACTTGTGAAATATCTATTGATCCCTTTAATTTTTTTTCTCTGAAATCAATTAAGTCCCTTAAATTTATTGGTGGTAAATTATAAATACCTTCTACATATCTTTTATAAGCGTCATAAGAATTAGAACCAACTGCACTTTGAAGTAAATGTATAAGTTTCCCTTGATATTGGTGTGTTTCTCCATTTTTTCTATATCTATAAATACCTCCGATAGGAAGAATTGTATCTGTGCTTTCAAATGCTTCTTTATGAATTGCTCTAATTTTTTTTTCGATTCCAGTAAGTCCAATACCAGAAATTTTAGACACAACTCCTGGAAAATAATCTGAAACAATAGTTCTGCTTAATCCAACAGTCTCAAAATTGCATCCACCTCTGTAAGAACTTAAAACAGAAATACCCATCTTAGACATGATTTTTAATAAACCTGCATTTACAGATTTAATGTATCTTTCAACACATTCTTCAAAACTAAACTTTCCAAATAATTTTTTTTCAAATCTTTGATATAAACTGTCGAACGCCAAATAAGGATTTACTGTTGTTGCTCCAACACCAATTAAAGTTGCAAAAGAGTGAGTATCTAATGCTTCTCCAGATTGGACATTGATTGACACATAGCCTCTTAATTTTTTCTCAATTAAAAAAGAGTTGATTGCACCAACTGCAAGCAGCATTGGAATTGGAAGTTTTGATATTGATAAATCTTTATCGCTAAGAATTAATTGTGTAACACCTTGTCTAACAGCAATTTCCGCATCTTTTTGAATTTTTTTAATAGCTTCGTATAAACTATTACTTTCTTCAAAGGTACAATCAATTATTGTTGAATTATTTCCAAAAAAATTGATGAATTTTTCAAACTGAGAATTAGATAAAATTGGGCTGTTAAGGACATAAATATTCTGTTTTGTTAAATTATCAAAATCTAGAATATTGCCTAGATTTCCAAATCTTGTTTTTAAACTCATCACTTTGTTTTCTCTCAAAGAGTCTATTGGTGGATTTGTAACTTGGCTAAAATTTTGTCTAAAAAAATGATACAGAGGTCTATATTTATCTGAGAGCACAGCTAAAGGAGTGTCATCACCCATAGACCCTGTAGCCTCTTTTGCATCCTCAGCCATAGGGTGTAAAATTAATTCAAGATCCTCTAAACTAATTCCAAAAGTATACTGTCTTCTTCTTAAATCATCTCCTGAAAAAGAATTATTTTCATTCTCAATCGTTAGCTTGTCATCTAAATCAATAATTTGTGAATTAAAATGTTTATACTCTTTTGCTAAGTAATCCTTAATTTGTTTATTAGTAAATACTTTACCTTTTTCGATTCTTACTCCTATAATTTCTCCAGGACCTAATCTTCCTTTTGATAAAATTCTTTTTTCATTTAGCTCTATCATCCCAGTTTCTGAGCCTGCAAACAATAATTTATCCTTTGTGATTGCATATCTTAGAGGTCTTAATCCATTTCTATCGTTTGCTGCAATAACCCACTCATTGTCAGTTCCAGCTATAGCGGCAGGTCCATCCCAAGGTTCCATTGTGCTATTTAAAAAATTAAATAATTGCTGATGATCTTTTGGCAAAGTCTTATTTTTCTTAGACCATGCATCAGGAACTAACATTAATTTAGCTAATGGTGCAGGTTGACCTGAAATGTTTAATAATTCGAAAACATTATCTAAAGCTGCAGAATCTGAGGCTCCTTGCTGAATAACTGGCTTAAGATTTTCTACATCATCAAATAATGGACTATTCATTTCTTGCTCATGAACTTTCATCCAATTTTTATTTCCTCTATAAGTATTAATTTCTCCATTATGTGCAATTGCTCTGAATGGTTGAGCAAGATTCCAGCTTGGAGCCGTGTTGGTTGAAAACCGCTGATGAAATATTGCGTATCTTGATACAAATCTTTCATCATTTAAATCTAAATAAAATTCTGAAATTGCTTCAGCTAAAAACATTCCTTTGTAAATAATTGACTTTGAACTTAACGAACAAATATAAAAATTGTTTAATGATTTTTTGAAAGCTTCGTTTTCGATTTTTCTTCTTGTCTCATAAATTTTTCTCTCCAAATCTTTATTTGTAAGTTCTTTATTATGAGGTTTGAAAAGTACCTGAATAATTTCAGGCATAGTTTGAAAAGCTTTTTCACCTAAAACCTTAGGATTGACAGGAACTTGTCTCCAGCCATAAATATTAAAATCATTTTTCGTTAGTTCGCTTTCAACAATTGTTTTACAGCTCTCTTGTGCTGCATAGTCATTACGTGGAAGAAAAATCATTCCTACGCAGATTTCAGAATTATCGTGTGTGTGTCCTGTAACCTCAATTTTCTCAATAAAAAAATCTTTTGGAATTTCTACGTGAATTCCAGCTCCATCTCCTGTTTTCCCATCAGCATCTACCGCGCCCCTATGCCAAACAGCTTTTAAAGCTTCAATTCCATATTTAACCACATTTCTGGATTTTTTCCCCTCTGTTGAAGCTATTAAACCTACTCCACAAGCATCATGCTCCATATCCTCAAAATAGACATTGTTTTTCTTAAGTAGATCAAAATTTTTTTTATATGTTTTCATTAAGCAACTTTTTTCTCATTTTTGGATTTTGTTTCTAAATAATTTTTTATGGAATCTGCTGCGTCTCTCCCATCTTTGATTGCCCAAACAACTAATGAAGCTCCTCTAACTATATCCCCAGCAGCAAAGACACCACTTAGATTAGTTTCCATAGTATCAAAATCAGTTTTTACTGTTCCCCATTTTGTAACTTGAAGTTCATTGCTATCAAATAAATTAGGTAAATCCTCTGGATCAAATCCAAGAGCTTTAATAACCATATCTGCTTTTATTTCATAACTTGATCCTTCTTGTACTTCAGGTTTTCTTCTGCCAGTTTCATCTGGTTCACCTAACTTTATTTGATCTACAAGTAAATTTTCTACCTTATTAGTTCCTTTAAATTCTTTAGGACTAGATAGCCATATAAATTCAACACCCTCTTCTTCAGCATTTGCAACTTCTCTTGCTGAACCAGGCATGTTTTCTTTATCTCTTCTGTATAAGCATTTTACTGATTTTGCTTTTTGTCTTACTGAAGTTCTCACACAATCCATTGCTGTATCACCTCCACCAATTACAACAACATCTTTTCCCTCAGCATTTAGAATTCCCTTGTCAAATAATTCAACATCATCGCCCAATCCTTTCTTGTTTGATGCTGTAAGAAAATCCATTGCTGGAAAAATATTATCTAAATCATTACCTGGTAAATTAACTTCTCTTGCTTTGTAAACTCCTGTTGCAATTAATACTGCATCATGTTTTTTTCTTAATTGCTCTAAGCTTGCGTCCTTGCCAACTTCGAAATTTTGTATGAATTCTATTCCACCATCTTTTAAAAGTTTTGTTCGTCTTTCAACTATTTCTTTTTCTAATTTAAAATTTGGAATTCCATATATTAATAATCCTCCAGCTCTATCATAACGATCGTAAACTGTAATTTTATACCCATTTTTTCTTAACTGTTCTGCCGCGGCTAATCCTGCAGGACCAGCTCCTATAATTCCAACACTTTGATTTTTTTCATTTGTAACTTCAATTGGTTTAACCCAACCTTGTTCCCAGGCGTTATCTGTTATATATTTTTCAACGGAACCAATTGTAACTGTTCCATGACCAGACTGTTCAATTACACAATTCCCCTCACACAATCTATCTTGCGGACAGATTCTTCCACAAACCTCAGGCATATTGTTAGTGCTTTGGGAAAGCTCGTATGCTTCTTTTAATCTTCCCTCTGCAGTTAGCTTTAGCCAGTCAGGAATATTATTACTTAAAGGACAATGAACCTGACAGAAAGGAACTCCACACTGAGAACATCTACTTGATTGTTCTTTAGCTTTTTCATTGATATATTCGTCATATATCTCGTTAAAATCCTTTTTTCTTTGATCAACTTCTCTTTTAGGTGGAGTTTGTTGACCTATTTTTACAAATTTTAACATTTTGTCAGTCATAAAAAATATAATTTTCGGCAAATTATATAATGATTTTATTAAATAAAGCATTAAATAGGTCATATTTATTGACCTTTAATCTTTCATTTTTGTTATAAATAAACAGGTTTCTAATGAATGCATAGCTACTATGATCAAATCGTATTGTTTGAAATATAAGCTTTATGAGCTACGAAGAAATTATGTTTCAGAATATTATAGAAGTATTAATCCTTTCAGCAATTCAAGGGGTTTCGGAATTTCTTCCTATAAGTTCTTCTGCACATTTAATTTTAGTTTCAAGTTTATATGAATTTAAATCTAGCTCATTGCTAATTGATATCAGTCTTCATTTAGGATCTCTTGTTGCAATTGTTTATTACTTTAAAGATGAGTTATTAAACATAAATAAAAATAAAAGATTAATAAGTTTAATAATTATTGGATCTATTCCATTAATTATCTTTGGATATATTTTATACACTACAGGGTTAATTTATAGCTTACGAAATATTGAAACAATTGCATGGACAACTTTAATATTTGCAATTGTTTTATATATTTCTGACAAAAGTCGTTTTGATAAAAAAATTTCTACAAATTTAAATATTCAATCAATTCTATTTATAGGAATAATGCAAATTTTATCTTTAATACCAGGGGTAAGTAGAGCGGGTATTACAATAACAGCTGCGAGGATTTTGAAATTTAATAGAGTGGATTCCAGTAAAATATCTTTTTTACTATCTATTCCAGCATTAGCTGGTGCAAGTGTACTTAGTTTAAAAGATATTTTTAATCAACCAACAGAATTTAATTATTTGGTAATTATTGCAATTATATCTTCTTTTATTTTTTCTTTTTTAACTGTTAAATATTTTTTAATATTTATAAATAAGTTTTCTATGAATGCATTTGTAATTTATAGAATAATAATTGCTTTAGTATTGTTTAGTTTAATTTATTAAATTTTTTTTCTTTTTATAAGTGGAAGTAATTGTGATAATAAAACTCCACACAAAATAAAGAAACATCCAAATATATTATTTATATCTAATACTTGATTTAAAATAAACCATGCTGCTACAGTTGCAAATACACCCTCAAGAGAGAAAATAATTGCTGCTGGTGCAGGTGTAATATTTTTTTGTGCGTAAATCTGTAATACAAATGCAAATCCTCCAGATAATATTCCAGCATATAATATAGAATATATTTCCATTAGAATATTGTTCCAAACGAATTCTTCGTAAAGAATTCCAATGAAAAAAGATAAAATAGCTACGATTAAAGTTTGAATTGCTCCAATTGTAAGTGGAAGATTGTATTTAGAAATGATAATTCCAGTAAATATAATATGTGTGCTCCAAAATAAAGCTCCTAGTACAACCAAAGTATCTCCCAACCTAACAGTTGCATCGTAAAAATTTGTTAATAAATATCCTCCAATTAAACACAAAATTACTGAAGGCCAAACACTCCAGTGAATTGATTTTTTGCCAAACAAATAAATTATGATAGGGACCATAGGTACATAAAAGATTGTAAAAAAGGCTGCATTTGCAACATCTGTATAGAGCAAAGCAACCTGTTGTAATGCAGAACCTAAAAATAAGGACAACCCTATTAAAGACACATAAATTATAAATGTTTTTTTATCTGTTTTTAATTCTGATTTAAAATTTTTTAACTCAAATAAAATTACGAGTGGGATAATAACTAAAAAACCAATGAAGAATCTGACTGCATTAAAAGTATAAGGACCAATGTTGTCCATTCCAGTATCTTGAGCAATAAAAGTTGTGCCCCATATAAAAGTGCATAACAAAGCACTGAATAGTGAAATGGGCTTAGACATTTTTGATTATACAGCTAGCTTATAAGCAAAATTTTTGCCTAGGTTTTCTTTAAGGTCATTGTTAAATCTTGCAGCCTCAGCACCATCAATGATTCTGTGATCATAAGACAAAGAAATCGGTAGCATTGTTCTAATTTGAAACTTTCCATTTATATAAATTTGTTTTTTCTCTGATCTTCCTACTCCTAAAATTGCTACTTCAGGATAATTTATTATTGGTGTAAAAAATGACCCACCTATTCCACCCAAACTAGTAATGGTCATTGAGCCACCAAACAATTCTTTTTTATCTATTTTTAAATTCCTACAAAGCTCACTTACCTCCCTCAACTCTCTACTAATATGAGAAATTTTTTTATTATTAGCATTTCTAATTTTTGGAACCATTAGTCCATTTGGAGTGTCTACAGCTATACCTATATGGTAATATTTTTTCATTGTCATTTTACCTGTTTCAATTTCATCAATTGAAGAATTAAAACTTGGGAATTTTTTTAACGAAGCAACTAAAGCTTTTACAATAAATGCTAAAGGAGTAATTTTAATTTTTTCTCCTGTATAAATATCAGTCAAAGAATTTCTGAAGCTTTCCATTTCTGTAATATCAGCCTCATCATGATTTGTAACATGAGGTATGGTGGTCCATGAATTTGTTAAATACTTTGATGATAATTTTTTTACTCTTGGTATATCTTTTATCTCTATTTCACCAAAATCTGAATGCTCAAATTCATTTTTAATTTTGTTTGGTTTTTTTTCCTCAACAACTTCAACTTTATTGTTTGATCTTAATGCTACAAATTTTTTGATATCGTCTTCAACTACTCTTCCATCTCTCTCGCTTCCTAAAACTTTATTTATATCTACACCGAGTTCTCTAGCAAATTTTCTAGCTTTTGGGCTTGCTGAAGAAATGTTAGATACATTATTTAAAACTGTAGTTTGTTGTTGAATTTCGGGTTTTATTACTTTAATTTTTTTAAACTCTTTTTCTATTATTGGCTTCTCTTCAACTTTTTGATTTATCTGTGATGACTTTTCTAAAGTTAAAATTAAATCTCCTTCAGATACTTTATCTCCAACTTTTATATTCAAGTTAGAAATTTTACCTTCAAAACTAGATGGTATTTCTACGCTAGACTTATCGCTTTCTATTGTAATTAAAGGGTCATTTTTTTTAATTGATTGACCTTTTTTTACTAATACCTCAATAACCTCAACATCTTTAAAATCTCCTATATTTGGTACCTTAATTTCAATATCTGACATTATAATTTTGTTGGCATAGGTTTATCGCCATCAATTTTGTATTTTTTCATAGCTTCTTTCGCATATTTTGAAGCTATCAATTGTTCTTTAGCTAAAATGCTTAATCCATAAGCAACTAAATGTTCTTTATCTACCTCAAAGAATTTTCTTAAATTTTTTCTAGTATCACTTCTTCCAAAACCATCTGCACCTAACGAATAAAAGCTCTTATTATTTGTGTAAGGTCTTATTTGATCAGAATTCATTCTCATATAATCAGATGCTGCCATAATTGGTCCTTCAGTACTTCCGAGACATTGCTCTACATATGATTTTTTAGGAGTTTTATCTGGATTTAGAAGGTTATATCTTTCAACTTCCATTCCATCTTTTCTTAACTCATTAAAACTTGTAACACTCCATATTTCACTATCAATTTGATAGTCATTTTGTAAAATTTCAGCTGCTGACATCATCTCTCTTAATATTGTTCCTGAGCCTAAAAGTTGAAGTTTTGTTTTTTTATATTTGTTAAATTCTTTTATCTTATACATTCCTTTAAGAATTCCTTCTTCGCAATTTTTATCCTTAGGCATTTCAGGATGTGAATAATTTTCGTTCATTATTGTAATATAATAAAAAACATTTTCTTTCTTTTCATGCATTCTTCTTAGACCCTCTCTAAAAATAGTTGCTAATTCATAATGAAATGTAGGATCATAAGTTACACAATTAGGAATTGTTGATGCAATCAAATGACTATGTCCATCTTGATGTTGCAATCCTTCACCTGCTAATGTTGTTCTTCCAGCTGTTGCGCCAACTAAAAAACCTCTAGCCTGGCTATCTCCAGCAGCCCAAGCTAAATCTCCAATTCTTTGAAATCCAAACATAGAATAAAAAATATATATTGGTATCATTTCAATATCGTGATTTGTGTAAGACGTTGCTGCTGCTATCCAAGAAGACATCGCACCTGCCTCATTGATTCCTTCTTCAAGTACCTGTCCACTTTTCTCTTCTCTATAAGAACTTAGTTGTGCAGAATCTTCTGGCTCATATTTCTGTCCTTCGTGAGCGTATATTCCTATTTTTTGAAAAAATCCTTCCATACCAAATGTTCTTGCTTCATCTGGGATAATAGGAACTAATCTAGGTGAAATATTTTTATCTCTTAACAAATTAGTTAACATTCTGACTAACGCCATTGTAGTAGACATTTCTTTTTCACCAGTTGAAACTTTCATAAAATCAAAAATATCTTTTGATGGTGCTTTAATAGGTTTTGCAAAAGTTGATCTCTCTGGCAAATAACCGCCCAATTTAAGTCTTCTCTCTTTTATGTATCTAATCTCTGGAGATTTCTCATCAGGCCTAAAGTATTCTATATTTCTAACTTGTTCATCAGTTAGAGGAACGTCAAAACGATCTCTATAATACATAAGATCATCCACATCTAATTTTTTAGTTTGGTGAGTAGTGTTTACACTTTCACCTGTTTTTCCCATTCCATATCCCTTGATTGTTTTTGCAATAATTACTGTTGGACTTCCTTGGTTTTTAATTGCTTTATCATAAGCTGCATATACCTTATGAGGATCGTGTCCTCCTCGATTTAATCTCCAAATATCTTTATCTGACATAGATGAAACCATCTCCAAAGTATCTGGGTTTTTTCCAAAAAACTTTTCTCGCACATATGCACCATCTCTTGCTTTCATAGCTTGGTATTCACCATCTACAGTTTCATTCATAATTTTTACTAATTGACCGCTTTTGTCATTAGCTAACAACGAGTCCCAGTATGAACCCCAAATAACTTTTATTACATTCCATCCAGCGCCTCTGAAGCTTCCTTCAAGTTCTTGTATTATTTTTCCATTTCCTCTTACAGGTCCATCAAGTCTTTGGAGATTACAATTAATAACAAAAATTAAATTATCTAATTTTTCTCTAGCTGCTAATCCAATTGCACCCATGGACTCTGGTTCATCCATTTCACCATCTCCTAAAAAAGCCCAGACCTTTCTTCCCTCATCTTTAATCAATCCTCTATTAATTAAGTATTTCATGTATCTTGCTTGATAAATTGCAAGCATTGGTCCTAACCCCATCGAAACAGTTGGAAACTGCCAAAAATTTGGCATTAGCCATGGGTGAGGATATGAAGATAATCCTCCGGGTTTTACTTCCTGTCTAAAGCTATCTAACTGTTTCTCAGTTAATCTGCCCTCTAAAAATGCTCTAGCATACATTCCAGGCGCGCTGTGTCCTTGGAAATATACTAGATCACCTCCAAATTTATTATTTTTTGCTCTCCAAAAATGATTCATTCCAACATCATATAAAGTTGCAGCAGATGCAAAAGTTCCTATGTGGCCACCTAATTCTGGAAATTTTTTGTTAGCTCTTACTACCATTGCGGCTGCATTCCATCTGATCAGAGATCTTATTCTTCTCTCAATATTTTGATCTCCATTTGATTTTATTTCAGCCTCAGGAGGAATTGTATTTATATAAGGAGTATTTTGGGTGTAAGGAATATTTGCTCCTTCACGATAGGCTTTGTTAATTAATTCCTTAATTAAAAAATGAGCTCTTTGATTTCCATCTTTTGAAATTACTGCAGATAAAGATTCTAACCAATCTTGGGTTTCTAAAGGATCTGCATCTAATCCATTTGTAACTTGAATTATAGATTGTTTTTTTTCTTTAGCTGGCTCTGGAACATTCACCTGCTCCTCTTTATTCACAGCCATAGCCTCCTCGGCTTGTTTAATAATATTTTCTGTATCTTTAGGAAGATTGCTCTCTGGAAGACTTTTGGTTGAATTGCTTAAACTTAAAAGTAAATCACCTTTTGAAACTTTATCACCTACTTTAACATTAATGGTATCAATTTTTCCTGAAATTGTTGATGGGATTTCAACACTAGATTTATCACTTTCAATTGTAATTATTGGATCATTTTCTTTGATTGTATCTCCAGGCTTTACAAGTAATTCTATTACCTCAACATTCTCAAAATCACCAATGTCAGGAACAAGTAGTTTTTCGTTCATTATTAAAAAGGCTTATACACTCAAATAAAATATATTTTTATGTTATTTTATCACATTAATTAATCTTTTTATGCAAAGCTGTGTTTTAATTGAACAAAATTTGTTAATAAAACCTTAAAATACAGTATCTTTAATAAAATTAATTTTGGACCGCTGGCCAAATTGGATAAGGCGCTCGGCTACGAACCGGGAGATTCCAGATTCGAGTTCTGGGCGGTCCACCAAAAAGGATAAAAATGATTGATTGGCTATTAAAAGCATCTTTGCAAAAATCAGTAATTTACTTTTTTATAATTATTACATTGTTATTATTGCTATTAACAATTGTATTATAAATATTATGAGTAATGAGTTTGAACAAATAAGTTTAACCCCAGGTTTCATGAAACATAATGGAGGTGTTTTGTTTAAAAACATTTCTGAAACTGAATATGAATTTAAATCTACTATAAATGAAAATCACTTAAATGCTGCAGGAATAACTCATGGAGGCTATCTATCAGCATTAATAGATGCAGGCGCAGGAACTGCGGCTCACAGATCTGCTGGTAATGCTCCATGTGTAACTATTTCATTAGATATTAAATTTATTGGTGCCTCAAAAGTTGGTGATGAAATTATTGGTCACACAAAAATATTAAAAAAAACAAATACGTTAATATTTTTATTTTGTGAGCTAAAATGTAACAACAAAATTATAACATCAGCAACTGGAGTTTGGAAAATTTTAAAAGTTAAACCTTCAAATTTAGGTCCAGGTGGTTAATTCATTCCTTTCTTCTAATATTAAAATATCCACAAATAATTAATAAAATTAATGCAATTGGATAAACTATATTTTTCGATGGTCTATCAGAATTTTCAATTTTGAATTCACTGATATAATCTCCCATTTCAAAACCATTTTTTTTTGCTTCTCCATTCCATTTTAAATTATCAACTATTATTTTTTCATCCTGCTCTAATAAAGTAATCCCATAATCCTCTAGAGTAAAATGATCCTCAAATGTATTTTTTGATATTACAAAAAGTTTATATCTTTCCCCATATAAACTAGGTCTTGTTATTTTAATTTGAATTTCTTTTTCGGAATCTAATTTTAATGAATTTATTTTACTAATTTCTTCATAATTATATTTTGGAAAAAATTTATTTAAAACAAAATCTGGGGACAACAAAGAAATAGAAATGATTAAAAAAATAATAATCTCGTACCATTTAAGCTTATTTACAAACCATCCTTGTGTCGCTGATGTAAAAACTAAAATTCCAATTAATGAAGTTATAATAACAATTAGTCCATGCCAGATACTTTCAATACCAATAAGTAAAAGTTCATGATTAAATAAAAAGACTATTGGCAATATTCCTGTTCTTAAACTATACCAGAAAGCTTGAACTCCAGTTCTTAATGGATCTCCTCCAGATATTCCTGCAGCTGCATAAGAAGCTAGTCCTACTGGAGGTGTTACATCTGCCATTAGTCCAAAATAAAAAACAAATAAATGAACTGCTATAAGTGGAAAAATAAACCCAGATGCATTTCCAACATCAACTAAAACAGTTGCCATCAAAGATGCAACCACAACATAGTTTGCTGTAGTTGGTAAACCCATTCCTAACAATAAACATAAAATTATTGTTAAAAATAATAGTATTGTGACGTTATCTTTAGCAATAGACTCGATAACAATAATTAAGTTTGTGCTTAAGCCTGTTGAGCCAACTGCACCTACTATTATACCAGCTGTAGCAATTGCAATGCCAACTGCTACCATATTTAATGCTCCTTTTTCAAAACCAACGATTGTTTGATTAAACCATTCTTTAAAGGAGTCTTTAGAATAATTATTTTTAATAATTAAATTGATTAGATTTACTAAAATTAAAGTAATTGTTGCATAAAAAATTGAATACGAAGCAGTAAACCTTAAATAAACAAGAGTATAAATTAAAACAAAAATAGGAATTAAAAAGTGAATTCCAGATAAAAATGTTTTTTTCAAATTAGGAACATCAGCATCGTCCATTCCTTTAAGATTTAATTTTAGAGCTTCTAGGTGAGATATATAAAATAAAGCAATATAGGAAATAATTGCAGGCAAAAAAGCATGTTTAACTATTTCAAAATAAGTTACTCCAATAAAACTTGCCATTACAAATGCTGCGGCACCCATCACAGGCGGCATTATTTGTCCATTTACAGATGATGAAACTTCGATTGCACCTGCCTTTTCTTTAGAGAAACCTGTTTTTTTCATTATTGGAATGGTAAATGTTCCAGTAGTTACGGTATTAGCAATTGATGATCCTGAGATTAAGCCAGTCATTCCTGAACCTAGAATTGCGGCTTTGGCTGGTCCACCTCTCATTTTACCAACCATCGCAAAGGCTAAATCTAAAAAATATTTACCACCACCTGCTGTTTCAAGTAAGGCACCAAATAACACAAATAGAAAAATAAAATCTACGGAAACCCCAATAGGAATTCCAAATATTGCCTCTTGATCCAACCATTGAAATCCTACCAATCTATTTAAAGACAAGCCTCCATGAGAAATTATCTCTGGTGCATACCTACCAAAATATGAAAATAATAAAAAACAAGTTGCAATGATTACCAAAGGTAATCCAATTGCTCTTCTTGTGGCCTCTAAAAGAATTAAAATACCACATCCTCCTAAAATTAATTCTACTGGAAAATTGAATGTATTAGTGATTTTCAAACTTAAAAGGACACCACCCCTCTCTACTAATTGATCATAAAAAAAATAAATATAGAGACAAGAAAAAGCACCAACAAAACTTATAATAATATCAAAAAATGAAATTTTTTTTCCTTTTGCTACTGGGTAGATTAAAAATGCTAAAGTTAATGCAAATCCTAAATGTATTGCTCTCGCAGGCAAACCTTTGAACATTCCAATATTTAACATAAATGGAAATGGTGATGCGTACCAAAGTTGAAATAAGGACCAAATGATAGCTATGGCAGAAACTACTTTTAAATGAAATCCAGTAATGTTTCTAGTTGGTGATAAATCTTCGCTTATTTTATTTTTTATATTGGCGCTAATTGAATCGCTCATAAGAAATATTCATACCATAAAAAAAAGGCCCGGTAAAAATTACCAGGCCTTTTAAAAATTAAAAAACTTAGATTACATTAATCCAGCTTCTTTATAATATTTAACTGCACCAGGATGTAGTGGAGCAGATAAACCATCTTTAATCATGTTTTTCTTTTCCAAAAATCCAAATGCTGGATGTTGTTTTTTGAAATCATCAAAGTTTTCAAAAACTGCTTTTGTAACTAAGTACACTAATTCTTCAGAAACATCAGCCGAAGTTACCACAGTTGCTTTAACACCAAATGTAGTAGCATCTTTTTTCTGATTAGTATAAGTACCTTTAGGAATTACAGCCTGTGCATAATAATCAGCACCATCAATTAAGCCTTGAACTTCTGGTCCAGTCAAATTGATTGGAGAAGCTTTAGCGGCACAAGTTGCTGCTTGTTCCATTGCACCATTTGGAAATCCAACTGAATAACCAAATGCATCAATTTTACCATCACATAAAGCTTTCACTTGCTCTGAAGAAGTTAACTCTGTCGTTGATTTAAAGAAACTATTATCAACACCCATAGCTTTCATTAGTTCTTCCATAGTTCCTCTTTGACCAGAACCAGGGTTACCAATGTTTACTACTTTACCTTCTAAGTCTGCAAAATCTTTAACTCTTGCTTTTTTTCTAGCCCAAATTTGAAAAGGTTCGTTGTGAACTGAAAACACAGCTCTCAAATCACTAAACTGTTTTCCTTCCCATTTGCTTGAACCATTCACTGCGTGATATTGCCAGTCAGATTGAGCTACTCCAAATTGAAATTCTCCAGCTGCTATTTGTCCAATATTGTAGTTTGAACCACCTGTCGATGGAGCAGTACATCTATACGCTTTAGCTGTACCTTTTTTTCTACCGTGCTCAGCACTAATTGCTGATTTATGAAGCATTTTACATATAGCGTTACCTGTTTGGAAATATACTCCAGTAGGTCCACCAGTTCCTATCGTAAAGAACTCAGCCGATTTAGCAACTGTAGTTAATGACAGTGATGCAAATAAAATCAGTAAAGCACTTGATAGGGATGTGATTATTTTTTTCATTATTTTTCCCTCTCTATAATTATATGTCGTTATTTTTTATTAATTAATATTACCAAAAAATTATAATAGATGTATAGGCTGATTTTAAAGATTTTCTGACCATTTTTTTAAATTATCAACACCTTCTACAACCTTTGGTGCTAACTTTTCAATAATATCGAAATCAATAGATTGATCTTCCTTAATTCTACTCATAAATTTTTCTCCATCAAAATCAGTAAAGCTTAATCTTGCTAGCATTTTACTTTCATTAAATCCAAAATCTGATCCAGGTAATAATGCAACACCTGTTTCTTTTAAAATATTTTGACACATTTCTGATGAAGTTTTAAATTTAAAATTTAAAAATTCAGGCATTAAATAAAAACCTCCTTGAGATTCATTAATTAAAATTTTGTTTGATTTTAAATTTTGATAAACATAATTGCCGACAGCCTTTAAAATATTTTTAGATTTATTAATGTATTCGCTATGATTGTTTTCATAAGCTTTTATTGCAGCATATTGGATAGGAGCACTTACTGCTGAAAAAGTTTCACTGGCTAAAACATTAATCATGTTTTTTATGTCATTTAAGCTCTCTGGAACAATAAAATATCCCAATCTCCAACCACCAGCTCCACACCATTTACTTAGGCCGGTACTGATAATTGTTTTTTCAGGACAAATATTTGAGATAGACTTATAATTTTTTATAAAAGTTAGTTCTGAATATATCTCATCAGATAAAATTATAAGATTATGTTTATTTGCAACATTAGAAATCTCTTCCAAATTTTCACAAACTTGCCCTGAAGGATTATTGGGGGAATTTAAAAATAATAAATAATTTTTATATTTATCTTTTAATATTATTTCCTCTATTTCTTGAGCTGTAGGGAACCAATTATTTTCTCTTTTTGTTTGTAAAATTTGAACTTTGTTTCTTCCTAATATCGCTTGTGGCGCGTAAGAAACCCAACTAGGTGCAGGCAATATAATTTCACCATCGAATATTACATGAAGTAAAAACATCAACTCTTTAGAGCCTGGTCCTATAATGACATTTTCAGAATTATATTCATAATTTTTTTTATTTGATGTGTATTTTGCAACAGACTGTCTTAGCTCTGAAAGGCCCTGCATGGGTAAATATTTGTTTTGATACGCATTATTTTTAAGCTCCTCTACTACGTCTTGTGGAACTTTAAAAGGTGATTGTCCAAAACCAAATTTAAATATTTTTTTTCCTTCATCTTCCAGCTTTTTTGAAGCCTCATTAATTGCTAGCGTAGAAGATGGTTTTAAATCTTTAACTATATTTTTTAACATTTAATAACTTAACTGTTTCAAATTTTTGTATTGTTTTAAAACTTCTGGGTTTGCTAAAGCTTCTTTATTTTTAACAGCACTTCCTTCTATAGTGCTTTTAACTGCAAGCTCAACAATTTTACCACTTTTAGTTCTTGGAATATCTTTTACAACAATTACTTTACTAGGGACATGTCTTGGTGATGCATTTATTTTTATTTGATTTTTTATTCTATCAAGTAAAGAATCATTAAGTACGTATTCATTGCTCATTACAACGAAAAGAATTATTCTTATATCATTATCCCAAGATTGACCAACTACTAGTGCTTCTTTTATTTCTTTAAACTTTTCAACCTCAGAATATATTTCAGCAGTACCAAGTCTTACACCTCCTGGATTAAGGGTAGTGTCAGATCTTCCATGTATAATAAAACCATCGGTATTTTTTCTTTCAGCATAATCACCATGATGCCAAGTATTTTTATATCTATTGAAGTAAGCTTTTTTAAATTTTACGTCATTTTTATCATTCCAAAATTTAAGAGGCATTGATGGAAATGGATTTTTACAAACAAGTTCACCTTTAGAATTTTTTAAAGATTTGCCTCTATCATTAAAGACATCAACGTCTAAACCTAAACCGGAATTTTGTATTTCACCAATATTTACTGGCTGATATATATTTCCTAAAACAAAACACGATAGAATATCTGTACCACCCGAAATAGATGAGAGATGAACTTTCTTTTTAATATTTTTGTAAACATATTTAAAACCTTCTCTTGATAAAGGAGAACCTGTTGAACATATTGTTTTTAGTTTTTGAAGTTTATATTTAAATTTAAGATTAGGTTCTAATTTTCTTAGAGCATCAATATATTTAGCACTAATTCCAAACAGAGTAATTTTTTCTCTTTGTGCTATTTTTAAAAGTAAATCACTTGATTTATACATTGGAGAACCATCAAAAAGTACTATTGATGCCTTTGAAGCTAATGAGCTAACTAACCAATTCCACATCATCCATCCACAAGTGGTAAAATAAAACACATTATCATTTTCTTTTATATCGCAATGTAATTGGTGTTCTTTCTTATGCTGAAGAAGAACTCCACCAGTTCTGTGGCAAATACATTTTGGTTTTCCAGTTGTTCCACTTGAATATAAAATAGCCAACTCACTTTCAAAATCATACTTTTTGAAATTTATTTTTTCTGATTGATTTTGAATAATCTCACCCCATTTAATTAACTTTATTTTCTTATATGTACTTTTATTAGTGACATATTTCTTTCCAGGATAATTAACAATCACAACTTTTTTAATTGACGGAACAGATTTTAAAATTTCAGGTAATCTCTTTAATACATTAATTTTTTTCCCATTGTAAAAATACTGATCTGTAATAAACAAAACTTTTGGATTGATTTGAGAAAATCTTTCAACAACACCTTTAATACCAAAATCAGGGCTACATGAGGACCAAATACTTCCTATAGCACTAGCTGCTATAAAAGCTTCAACTGTCTCGATAGTATTTGGCATATAAGCTGCAACTCTGTCTCCTTTTTTAGTTTTAATTTGTTTTAAAAACTTTACAACTTTGCCTGTATTTAAATTTAATTCTCTCCAAGATTTTTCTTCTCTAAAGCCACTTTCGCTTATAAAAGTAATTGCCTTATCATCATTGTTTTTTGATAATAAATTCTCGGCAAAATTTAACCTGCTACCGGGTAAGAATAAATTTTTATAAAATACTTTTGATTTTTTAATTTTTTTTTTACTTTTTAATCCTTTAATTTCTGAAAATTCCCAGAAATAGTTCCAAAACTCAGGTGAATTTTTAACAGTCCAATTTAAAAAAGATTTAAAGTTTAAATTAAATTTTTTTTTTATTTTATTTGAAATAAATTTCTCGAAAGCATAAAGATTTGATTTTTTTTTCTCTTTTAAAGATGCTTCCCAAAGTTTATTGGTCATTTTTATTTTATTAAATTACTATTATAGAATTAATCTCAACTATGATATTCTCATTAATATTAATATAAAAATGAGAACTTTTTACCCTCCGATTCGGTCATGTTTTAGTCTATTTTTGTTCTTTAGCACTAACAATATCTGGTAGGTAAAAAAAATTATACACCAAAGATAGAAATGCCTAAAAATAAAATTACAGCTGTTCTTGGTCCAACAAATACAGGTAAAACTCATCTTGCAATTGACACAATGCTATCTTTTGACAGCGGAATGATTGGGTTCCCATTAAGATTATTAGCAAGAGAGGTTTACGATAAAATAATAAAAAAAATAAGTATAGACAAAGTTGCTTTAATAACTGGTGAAGAAAAAATAATTCCTGCAAATGCAAAATATTATTTATGCACAGTCGAGTCTATGCCTATTGAAAAGCATTTAGAATTTGTGGGCATAGATGAAATCCAAATGTGTGCAGATCATGAAAGAGGTCACATATTTACAGATAGGCTATTAAATTTAAGAGGTGAAAAACTCACAATGTTAATGGGATCTAGTACTATTAAAAACATAATATCTAAATTAAACGAAGATATAGAATTTATTAATAGAGATAGATTATCAAAACTCACATATGCCGGACATAAAAAAATATCAAGAATAAATAGAAAAACTGCAATCATAGCTTTTTCAGCAGAGGAAGTTTATGCAATAGCAGAATTAATAAGAAGACAAAAGGGTGGGGCAGCTATCGTTATGGGTTCATTAAGTCCTAAAACGAGAAATGCTCAAGTAGAGCTTTATCAATCTGGAGATGTCGATTTTTTAGTAGCCACTGACGCTATCGGAATGGGAATAAATATGGATCTAGATTATGTATTTTTTTCAAACCTTAAAAAATTTGATGGAAAAAAATTAAGAAAATTAAATTTATCTGAAATAGGTCAAATAGCAGGAAGAGCTGGAAGATATTTAAATGATGGTGGTTTTGGAATTACTGGTGATTGCAAAGAAATTTCCCCTGAAGAAGTAGAATTAATTGAAGGACATAAATTTGAGGAAATTAAAACTTTGTTCTGGAGAAATTCAAATCTTAACTTTAACAACTCAAATTCACTAATTAAAAGTCTTGAAGAAAGACCGCAGATGGAATGGTTAAGAAAAGTTCACGAATGTGAGGACGAAAGAGCGCTAAAATATTTTATAAAAGATGAAAAAAATAATATAGAATTTAACGAAAGAACACTTAAATTATTATGGGAATGTTGTCAGATACCTGATTTTGTTAAAAAAACCTACGGCAATCATTATGAAGTGATCAGAAATGTTTTTAAATTTTTAAACAGTGAAAAAGGTCTGATTTCAGATGCTTACATGAGATTACAGCTCATGAAACTAGATAAATTAGAGGGAAATGTAGATTCTTTATCAAATAGAATTGCAAATGTAAGAACTTGGTCTTATGTTTCAAATAAAAATAATTGGGTAGAAAATCAAAATTATTGGATAGAAAAAACAAAACATTTAGAAGATAGACTTTCAGAAAGACTTCATGAAGAACTTACCAAGACTTTTATCGACAAAAGAGCAAGTATACTTGCAAGAGGTTTAAAACAAGACATGGAATTTAAAACTGAAATACTACAGAACAATGACGTTAAAATAGATGATCAGTTTATTGGTAAGATCAAAGGTTTGAAATTAGAATTAGATTTAAAAAAAGGCTCTCTGGAAACCGATATCAAGTCATTAAAAAAAGCTGCTAGACAATCAATTGGACCTGAGTTTGATAAAAGAATTCAATCAATTATAGACACAGGATTAATAGATTTAAAAGAGGATTTTAAAATATATTGGAATGATTTTCCAATTGCTAGGCTGTTACCAGGTAATGATTATTTAAGTCCTAATTTTACTTTAGTTGTTGATGACATTATTGAACAAAATCCAAAACAAAAACTAAATGATTTTATTCAAAAATGGCTAAACTCTAAAATAAATAATGTCTTGAAAAGTTTAATCGATTTAAAAAACATTAAAGAGGATAAATCTTCAATTAAGGCTTTGGCTTATCAGCTTTATGAAAATAATGGTGTTTTAAAAAGAGAACATGTTTCTGATTATTTAAAAAATCTTGAACAAATAGATAGAAAAGTATTAAGAGAATTGGGTGTGAAATTTGGAAGATACCATGTATTCCTTTATCAACTTATAAAACCAGATGCTGTATCTTTAAGAACCTTATTGTGGAAAAATTTTCATCAAAAATTCTATAATTTAAAACCACCAACTTTTGGATTAAATTTTTTAGAAGATAAACATTCTCAAAATAAAAACTTTATGCTTCTCTGTGGATTTGAAAAATTTGATAATCTTTTTGTAAGAATAGATATTCTTGAAAGACTCTTTGTACAAATAATTAATGCTACTTCAAAAGAAAATAGTGAAATAAAAATGATACCTGAAATGTTAAATCTTTTAGGATGTAGCAAAGAGAACTTTAAAAAATTATTACAAAAAATGGGTTATAAAACTTATGAGAAAGAACAAGAAATGTTTTTTAAATATAATCCTGTTAAAAAATTTAAAAAGATACAGAACAAAAAAGTTTCAAACGAAAATCCATTTAAAGTTCTTAAAAATCTCAAGTTAGGTTAATTTTATGTTTTTTAAAAAGACAGATAAAAAAGAAGAGAATAATTTTATAGTAAAAGTTTGTGCTTTATTGATCCATGCTGCAAAAATAGATGAAAATTATACTGTCAAAGAAGAGGAAATAATTAAAAAAACACTTCTAGAGTTGGGCCTTGAAAGTGAAAAAATCTCAAAAACTATCCAAGATGCAAAAATTATTGAGGAAAATTCAAACCAAATTTTAGACTTCACAAGAGAAATTAAAAATTTACCTGAAAAAGATAAAATTAAAATAGTGGAAGCTCTTTGGTCAATTATTTATTCTAATGAAGATGCTGATATGTATGAAACAAATCTCATGAGAAGATTAGCGGGACTTTTATACATTGACAGTAAAACTATGGGGGATATTAAGCATAGAGTAAAACAGGAAAATAAAGAGTGACTTATATTGTAAACGATAATTGCATTAAATGTAAACTTACTGATTGTGTAGAAGTTTGTCCGGTTGATTGTTTTTATGAAGGTAAAAATATGCTTGTAATTAAACCGGATGAGTGTATAGATTGTGGCGTTTGTGAGCCAGAGTGCCCAGTTGATGCTATAAAAGCAGATACTGAACCTGGAAGCGAAAAATGGTTAGAGATCAATAAAAAGTATTCAGAAATCTGGCCGAATATAAGTGAGAAAAAAGATCCCCCTGCGGATCACGAAAAATTTAAAAATGAGCAAAATAAGTACGAAAAGTATTTTAAAGAAAATCTTTAAAGGCAAATCAGATAAAGAAATGGCAAAAAAAGTTAAAAAGAAAAAAGTAACTAAAGTTAAAAAAGTCGTAAAACCTAAAACTAAAAAAGTTAAAAAAGTAGTAGTAAAAAAACCTAAAAAAGTATTAAAAAAAATTCCAAATAAATCTCCTAAAATAAAAAAAGTTTCAAAAACTACTGAAACACCAGATGAACCGAAAGTAGATAATTTAAGAATATCAAAAACTAATGAGGTTAAACCTGAGATAAAAAAAGTAAAAAAACAAGAAACTGAAAAAAGAGAATTTAAAATTAAAGATTATGTTGTTTATCCAAAACATGGTGTTGGTCAGATTACAGAATTTAAAAAAATAAATATCGGTGGTATTGATGTTGAAACATACATTGTCAAATTTGAAAAAGATAAAGCTAATGGTATGGTACCAGTTAACAAACAGTCTCACCTAAGGCCTTTAGCAACAATTAATCAAGTAAACAAATGTATTTCTATATTAAAAAGTAAGCCAAAAATCAAAAGATCAATGTGGAGTAGAAGAGCACAAGAATATGAGGCAAAAATTTCATCAGGTAAAATTTATGAATTAGCTGAAGTTGTAAGAGATCTAAACAAGGGTGACGATCTTATGGTTGATCAATCTTATAGTGAAAGACAACTTTTTGAAAAAGCTTATGAAAGAATGCAGTCAGAATTTCAGATAATTTTAAATTTATCACCAGAAGACACTCAAAAAAAATTAGATAAAGCATTAAAGAGAAATGTTGGTGGACAAACACAAGGAATTAGCGCTACTTCTAAAACTCCAACTGCTGATTTACCTGTCGAAGAACCTATTTCTGAAACTGACGAACCTTTAGACGAATAAAAAAAAACGCCTCTCACACGAAAAGTTATGAGAAGCGTTTTTTGTAAAGAATACTAAGTTATTATCTTCTTCTTTTCTTAGCTTTTTTAGCTTTCTTAGCTTTTTTCTTAGCTTTTTTCTTAGTTTTCTTTGCCGCTTTTTTTCTTTTCTTAGGCATCTTTAGCTCCCTTTTTAGTTTAACGAATCAAATTGATTCGCTGTTAACTTATTTTTATTTTTTTATACAACTTATGTCAAATCATTAATTAAAAACGAATTTTAAAAAAATTATTTTTTATTTTTTATTTTTTTATAAAAAATTTTTTTATTAATTTAGTTAGTGTTTATGCGGTAAATAAACTCTTAATTTAAAGAAATTTAATAAAGTTTTTCTATTTCACTTTTATACTTTTCAATAATTTTATATCTTTTTAACTTTAAAGTTGGTGTCATTAATCCATTTTCAATTGTAAATTGATCTTTAACTACAAAAAACTTTTTAATTTTTTCTATCTTCGATAAATTTTTATTTATTGTTTCTATTTCTTTTGTAATATTTTCATCTAACACACTACTTTCATTATTATTTAAAACTAAAATGGCTATTAAATATGGTTTGTTATCTCCATAAACTAATGCTTGCTCTACAAATTGAATCTTAAGTAAGTCATTTTCAATTTTCACAGGAGAGATATTGTCACCACCTGGTGTAATTAAAATATCTTTTTTTCTATCAGTGATTTTTAAGTAACCATTTTCAAAATGCCCTATATCTCCAGTATATAACCAGCCATCCTTTAAGACTTTTGCGGTCTCATCTTTTTTATTCCAATAGCCTAACATAACATTTTCACCTTTAACCAGAATTTCACCATCATCAGCAATTTTTACTTCATTACTACTAAAAGCAGGACCTACAGTATCTATCCTTATATCTTTTATCGGGTTACAACTTACAACTGGAGAAGTTTCTGTTAAACCATACCCTTGCAAAGTAGGTAAACCTATCGAATTTAAAAAAACCCCTACTTCTTTATCTAGCGCACCTCCTCCAGAAATAAATGCTTTTAAAGAACCTCCAAATTGAGCTTTTATTTTTTTTCTAACTATTTTTTCACAAATCGTATTTTGCACTTTTTCAAAAAAAGTAAGTTTTTGATTGGTTAGTACTTTTTCTCCAAGATAAAGCATTTTGTTTATTAGAGATTTTTTAAAACCAGTAGCTTTATTAAAAGTTGAATTAATTTTTTGATACAGATTCTGATAAAATCTTGGAACAGCTGTCATAATATCTGGACTACATTCTCCCATATTTTTAATTAACTTATCTATACTTTCTGCATAGTAAACTTCAGCACCTATTGCTATTTGAACAAACTGTACGGTGTGTTCATAAGAATGAGATAATGGTAACCAAGTTAGGAATTTAGGTTTGTAAGAAATTATCTCTTTCAAAAGTGAAATAGAACCTTCACAATTATTTAAAATCCCTCCATGACTAAGCATTACTCCCTTGGGGTTACCTTGGGTTCCTGATGTATAAATAATACAAGCTACATCTTTTCTTGAAATTTCTAATTTTAAAAAATCGATCTCTTCACAATCGTTCTTTAGAAAAATATCTTTAATACATATAGTATCTGATTGACTGTCAATTTGATCAAAGGTGATAGCCTTTTTTATAAATGGCTTTGTAGAAATTATATTTTTAATTTTATTATATTGAACTTGATCTGAGACAATTATTACTGATGGATTACAATCATCAATTAAATATTCATAATCTCTTTCGGTATAAGTGGTATAAGCTGGCACGGTAATTCCACCTGCTAACATTATCGCTAAATCAGATATCATCCATTCAGGTCTATTTTCTGAAATTAATAAACATCTATCTTTTTTTTGAATTAAAGATTTAAGCTCGTCGCTTAATTTTAAAATATTCAAATAAGTATCTCTCCAAGAAAATTTATCGTTTGGATTTTTTAATGATTTTAGAAAAATTTGATCTGCTTTTTCTTTTGTATACTGATTATAAAATAGTTCTAAAAGATTATTATAGTTTTTTATATTCATAAACTTTGGTGGGCGAAGAGAGAATCGAACTCTCACTTCTTGCGAAACACGATTTTGAGTCGTGCGCGTCTACCAGTTCCGCCATTCGCCCATTAAATTAAATTATAATTAAATAGTATAAGAACTAAAATTATATTAAAACCAAAAAATGTTCCAAAGTCTTTATAAAAAGTGTTTAAATTTAGCTGCTCACAAAAGTTCAAATTTGTACTTAGGAATTGTTTCCTTCACTGAAAGTTCGTTTTTTCCGATACCTCCAGATGTAATGATTATTCCTATGGTGATTGCTAAAAAAAAAGAATATTTTAAAATATTTTTAATCGCATCTTTATTTTCAGTTTTAGGTGGAATTTTTGGATATTTACTAGGTTATTTGTTTTATGATTTAGCTATTCATGTAATTGAATTTTATGGTTATGAAAATAAAGTAGAAAATTTGAAGACAAGTTTGTCTCAAGGATCAGGTTTTTTTGCCTGGCTAAGTATTCTTTTTCTAGCTGGATTTACTCCACTTCCCTATAAAGCATTCACTATTGCTAGCGGTGTTGTTGGTTTTAGTTTACCTGTATTTATTGTTGTAAGTTTAATCTCGAGAAGTCTTAGATTTTTTATTGTTGCTTATTTATCTTATAAATTTGGTGACTTATTTACTGAATTCATGGAGAAGCATGGTTCAAAATGGTTCACTATAATTGGAATTTTAATAGTTATAGTATTAGGAATTATATTTTTAATTTTTAAATTTAATGCTTAATAACAAATCATTATTGCTTAATCTAATTTTATTTGTCAGTTTCATTGCTTTAATATCAGCGTTTTTTATTGAGTATGTTTTAGGTCATCAACCATGTAATCTTTGTATTTTAGAGAGAATTCCATATGTAGTTGCAATAGTAATTATACTCTTGAATTATAAATTTTCTCAGTTTGAGAAACTATTTTTAGTTTTATTGATAATAGTTTTTTTAACAGCTACTATCTTGTCAGTTTATCATTTTGGAATAGAACAGGGGTTTATTGAAGAATCTTTAGTTTGTGACCTGAAAAATGGCTCTGGAGTAACTTCTAAAGAAGAAATTTTAAAACAATTGCAAGAAAAAAAAGTGAGCTGCAAAGATGTAACATTTAAAATTTTTGGATTATCTCTTACAACTTATAATATTGTAATTTCTATACTAATTGCAATCAATACATTAAAGATTTATTTAAACTATGCCAAAAGTAAGTAAAAAAAAAATTGAAGAATTTATAAGGGTAGATCATGCTGGTGAGCGTGGAGCAGTTAAAATATATGAAGGTCAATTATTAGCTTTAAACACATTTGTAAAAGATGAAGGTTTGAAAAAAATTATAGAAGATATGAAAATTCATGAAAAGGAACATAGCGAGTTCTTTGAACACGAAATTAAGAAAAGAAACATTGCTCCTACAAAATTTTTGCCACTTTGGGATTTACTAGGTGTTGGTTTAGGATTTGGTTCTACTTTGTTAGGGAAAAAAGCAGCCATGCTATGCACGGCGTCTGTAGAGGAAGTAATTGATGAACACTACTTAAATCAAATTAATCAATTAGATGAAGATGAAAAATTTCTCAAAAACAAAATTACAAAATTTAGAGAAGATGAGCTTAATCATAAAGATATCGCTTATGAAAAAGGCGCAACTAAAAAGGGACCTTATAGTATTTTAGATAAAATAATTAAAACTGGTTCTAAAATTGCAATTAATATTTCTGAAAAAATTTAGTTTTCTAATTCAACATCCCAATACAAATAATCCATCCAACTTTTATGTAAAAAATTAGGAGGAAAGTTCTTGCCATTTTTATGTAAATCTTCTGTTGAAGGTCTGAATGGATATTGATTTAATTTCATTCCTGAATGTTTTAATAATTTTCCACCTTTTTTTACATTACAAGCTGAACAAGCTGTAACAACATTGTCCCAATTTGTCTCTCCACCTTTAGATCTAGGAAGCAAATGATCAAAAGTAAGTTCCTCATTACTTCCACAATATTGACAAGAGAATTTATCTCTTAAAAAAACGTTAAATCTAGTAAAACTTGGTTTCGTTTGAGGAACAATATAGTCTTTTAAAGCTATAACACTTGGTAGCTTCATATTAAATGAAGGGCTTCTGATAGTTCTATCGTAATTACTTACAATTATAACTCTATCAAGAAAAACTGATTTCACAGTGTCTTGCCATGACCATAATGATAGTGGGTAATAGCTAAGAGGTCTATAATCAGCGTTTAGAACTAATGCAGGACATTTTTCTAATGATACATCTTGTTCAATAAAATTATTCACTATTAAACATTAACTTAGTTTAACATCATAATCAATATGATCAGATGTTAAATTTTTTTTAAAATATAATTTAAAGCTGTACTTGATGCCTCAATAGGAATGTGATGATCACAATTTTTTATTAATAACGTTTCAACTGGAATATTATTTCGGATTAAAAAATCTTTAGCTTCAAGTAAATGTGTTGATGGAACAATTTGATCAGCATCACCATGTATTAATAATGTATCAGTGCTGTTATTGATTCTATTTTTTAAATTAATTTGATCTATTATCTTTCCAGAAAATCCTACAACACATAAAAATTTTTCGTTTGAAGTAAGACCAACATTCAAAGACATCATGCAGCCCTGGCTAAAGCCTGATAAACAAATTTGTTGATTTGATAAGTTGTATTCAGTTTTAACTTCCTCAATAAATTTTTTAATAACATTTTCAGCTTTAATTGATTCTTCAAGAATATAAGATGGATCTTCTTTAGTTAAATCAAACCATTGATATCCTGATGGATTAATTGCACACTTTTCATGTCCATTAGGACAAATAAAAATAGTGTTTGGCAGATGTCTTTTCCAATTTAAAGTTAACATACTTATGTCTTTTCCATCTCCACCATACCCATGAAGTAAAATTATCGCATTCTTAATTTCTGTTCCTTCTTCTGGTTTGATGATGATTGAATTAAGGCAAAATGTCATAGATGATTTATTATGTTTTTTATTTTTAAAAACACACTACAATAATAATATGTTTTCTGGAATATTAGTTAAAATTTTATCTATCGCTCTTTTAATAGCAGTTGGAATAGTTTTGGTTTTGGGTATTGGAACTTTATTTAAAGGTGGAGAAACAAGTAAAAAATATTCAAATAAACTAATGCAGCTTAGAGTTCTACTGCAATTTGTGGCTATACTTGTTTTGGTAGCTTTCGCATATTTTTTTAAAAACTAATTATATTTCTCAATCCACTTTAAAAAATCTTTGTTATTAAAGTCTAAGTCACCAAGAACCCTTGCAAATTCCTCACCTTCTTTATTTATAAATATTGATGTTGGAACTCCTCTTAGAGAAAAAGTTTTAGCTAAAGTTACTTCTGGATCAAAAAAAGGTTCCAAATTTTTTAAGTTTAATTTTACAAAAAATTCTTCAACTTTATTTAGTTTTTCTTTCCCAATATTAATAGGAAAAACTTTTAAATTATTAAGTGATGAATTTGCTTGCATATTGTCTAATGAAGGCATCTCTTCTTTGCATGGGGGACACCAGGTAGCCCAAAAATTTAAAACTAACAATTTTCCTTTGAAATCATTAATTTTAATTTTTTCATTTTTTTTATTTAAAAAAAATACGTTTTCATACGTTTTTGGAACTTTATGAATAACAATATTTTTAATGTTCGGTAAATCACTAGCTTCTGCAGTTGTAATTAAAAAAATAAATAATGCTAAAATTCTCATATTAATTAGGTATAACTAAATATCATGGCAAAAAATAAAAACAACCAAGCAATATGGAACACGCGAATACAAAAAGAGGCGTCAAACCTATTTCAAAAAGTTGGTAATTCTATTGATATAGACAAGAGACTTTATAAAGAAGACATCCAAGGATCCATTGCACATGTTGAAATGCTTTTTAGACAAAAGATAATTTCCTTTAAAATAAAAAATAAAATTATTTATGGTCTAAATAAAATTTATAAAGAAATAACTCGCAAAAAATTTGAATTTAATAAAAAATATGAAGACATTCATATGAATATAGAGAAAAGATTGTTTCAAATAATTGGTGATGAAGCTGGATACATTCATACAGCTAGATCAAGAAATGATCAGGTAATAACTGATTTTAAAATTTGGATTAAAACTGCAACAAAAGATATTAATAACAATATAGATAAAGTAATCAAAAGTACAATTAAACTGGCTGAAAAAAATGTTGAGACTATTATGCCAGGATTCACTCATCTTAAAAATGCTCAAGCTATATCATTTGGCCATTATTTAATGGCTTATGTGGAAATGTTTACCAGAGATAAAAAAAGATTTTTAAACAATTTAGATAGTTTAGATGAAAGTCCATTAGGTGTAGCGGCTCTATCAGGCACTTCATTTAATATAGATAGAAATTTTACATCTAAAAAACTTGGATTTAAAAGACCAACCAATAATTCAATAGATACAGTTTCAGATAGAGACTTTGTGCTCGATTTTCTTTATGCTGTTTCAGTATGTTCAATGCATATTTCTAGAATTGCAGAGGAATTAATTATATGGAATTCAGATGGATTTAACTTAATCAACTTGTCAGATAAAGTTGTTACAGGCTCTTCAATTATGCCTCAAAAAAAGAACCCTGATCTTCTAGAATATCTAAGAGGAAAAACTGGTGTTTCTTATGGAAATTTTTTTTCTATGCTAACTATACTAAAGGGCTTGCCAATATCCTATTTTAAAGATTTACAGGATGATAAAGAATTAGTTTTTAATTCTAATGACACTCTCATAAATTGCTTAAAAATATTTAATGAAGTTTTAAAAAATTGCAGTGCGAATAAAAAGAAAATGCTTGAGCTTGCAAATACAGGTCATATTACGGCAACAGATCTAGCTGATTATTTAGTTAGAGAACACAACATGTCATTTAGAAAGGCATATCAAAAAACGGCTGCTATTGTTAACATGGCTGAAAAAAGAAAGAAAAATTTAAACGAATTAACTTTAAACGAACTCAAAAAAATTGAACCAAAATTGACAGAAAAAGTTTTGGAAATTTTCAATTTAAAAAGCTCTATAAATTCAAAAAAATCATTTGGGGGAACTTCTTTTGAAAATATTAAAAAAATGATAACTAAATATAAGAAACTAAAATGATAAAAAAAATCACATTTATGTTGGTTATGTTGCTACTGTTATTTTCATGTGGCAAGAAAGGTGACCCTGTATACCAAGAAGACAAAAACAAAGTTTATTTAAATCTATTCTCTAAAAATAGAGTGTAATGAAATACATAAATAAAAAATTATCTATTGATAAAGTTAACTTTCTAAAGATTGCGAAAAAATATGGTACACCAACATATTGCTATTCATACTCAACATTAAAAGAAAATATATTAAATTTTAAAAAAAATTTTAAATCAATATCACCATTGATATGTTTCGCGGTTAAATCAAATACCAATGTAAATTTAATAAATGAGATATCAAAATTTGGTTTTGGAGCTGATGTAGTATCTGTTGGTGAAATGATGATGGCCCTTAAAGCAGGTATTAGTCCAAAAAAAATTGTCTTTTCAGGAGTTGGTAAAACTACAAATGAAATAAGTTACGCAATAGATAAAAAAATTTTACTAATTAACGCAGAGTCGAAAAGTGAAGTAGTAGAAATAAATAGAGTGGCTAGACAAAAAAATAAAATTGTGAAAATTGGTTTAAGATTAAATCCTAATACTGATGCAAAAACATTAAGCCAAATTTCGACCGGTAAAAAAGAGAATAAGTTTGGTGTAAATGAAAAAACATTTTATGAAATAATTGATTATTGCAAAAGTTCACAAAATATAAATCTTAATTGCCTTAGTGTTCATATTGGAAGCCAAATTTTAGATCATAAGCCTTATGAAAAAATGCTTAAAGTAGTCGATAATATTTTAAAGAAAACATCTCATGAATTTGAATACATCGATTTAGGTGGTGGTATGGGAATTTCTTACACAGAGAAAAATAAAAAACTTAATTATAAAAAATATAATTTAGCTATTAAAAAATTTTTAAAAAATAAAAAATGTAAAATTATATTTGAACCAGGAAGATCTATAATAGGAAATTCTGGAACATTAATTACAAAAGTAATTTACATAAAAGATAGTGAAAGTAAAAAATTCATTATATTAGATGCAGCAATGAATGATTTGATGAGACCAGCATTATATGGTGCAATTCATAAAACTTTACCTGTTATTAAATCTGGAAAAGTTTCCAAAAAAACTTATGAATTTGTAGGACCTATATGTGAAAGTACAGACAAGTTTGTAACTATTAAAAACTTTCAAGAACTTCAAGAAAAGGACTATGTTGCAATATGTGATGTTGGTGCTTACGGAATGTCACTAAGTTCAAATTATAATTTAAGAACAAAACCATTAGAAATATTAATTAAAAACAACAAAATAAAAATAATTAGAAAAAGACAAAAGCATAAAGATTTAATTTAGCTTTTGAGACAATGATAAGAAACATTTTATTTTCAATATTTTTTTTTACTGGAATTATTTTTATTTCTGTAATTTTTTTACCTTCTTTTTTTCTACCAAGAAAAATTGTTTTAATTGGTGGCAAATTAATGGGCTATTGGACTGGTATTTGCTTAAGGTTTATCCTTTCAGTAAAAATCCTTATCAAAGGTGAAGAAAATATAATCAAAGAGGATAAATTTTTTATTGCTGCATCTCATCAATCAATGTTTGAAACTTTTTATTTGCAAACTATTTTTAATTCACCAGTTTTTATTTTAAAGAAAGAGCTTCTTCAAATTCCAATATTTGGTTGGTATTTAAAAAAAATAGGATCAATTTCAATAAATAGAAATAAAACAACTAAAGATAATTTGGGTTTTTTTAATGATATTTCAAAAACAATATCACAATCAAATCGTCCATTAATTATTTTTCCTCAAGGTACCAGGGTATTACCTGACGATAGAACACCATTTAAAAAAGGAGCCTCAAGGATATATGAAGAATTAAAAATAAATTGTTTACCAGTAGCCATAAACTCTGGTTACGTATGGCCAAAAAAAGGTGAAAAAAATAGCAATAGAACAATTACTATATCAATATTAAAACCTATTTCAGCTGGACTAGAAAAAAATGAATTTTTAAAAACTCTAGAAAAAAATATCTATCAAGAATTAGATTTAATAAATTAACCCTTCATTGGCATCACAACATAAATACTATCAAAATCGCCTGGATCTTTTATTAAAGCTGGTGAACCAGTATCATTAAAGAAGATTTCGACTCTATCACCATCTAATTGTGAAGCTACATCAATCAAATATCTGGAGTTAAAACTTATTTCTAAGTCGTGATCAAATTTAACATTTAATGTTTCTTGTCCGTCTCCACTATTAGTATTATTTACCGAAAGATTAAGAGTATCATTTGATAAATTAAATTTTACACCATCTTTTTTATCCAGAGATACGGAAGCTACTCTATCAACTGAGTTTAAGAAAAGTTTTAAATCAATTTCTAATTTTTTTTGATTATTTTTAGGAATTACCTGAATGTAATTCGGGAATTTTCCATCAATAAGTTTTGAAATTAAAATACTATTATTTAGCTCAAACTTAATTTTTGACTTTAGATTTGATACTTTTACATCACCATCATAACTATCTAACAGTGAACAAAGTTGAAAAATTGTTTTTTTAGGAAGTATAATAGGATCAAATTCAATTTTTTCATCTAGTCTGATTTTTGAAATCGACATTCTGTGACTGTCCGTAGCAACAGCTGTTAAATAATTTTTATCCTCAACTTCGGTTTGGTGAAAATAAATACCACTTAAATAATGTCGAGTTTCATCATTTGAAACAGAAAACTTACATTTATTTAGAAGCTTCAATAATTGTTTTGATTTTATTGTAAATTCATTTTCATTAAAGTTTTCATCAGTCAATGGAAACTCGGTAGCACTGATACAATTTAAATTAAAAATTGATTTTTCCGATTCTACTTGTAATTTACTTATATCGGTAAGAGTAAGGTTAATTTTTTTTCCTGATGTTAATTTTCTGATTATGTCATACATAATTGACGACGTTGTTGTTGTTTTTCCTTCATCCAGAATTTCAACATTATTAAGCTGATGTATAAAAATCAAATCAAGATCTGTAGCAGTAATCGTTAATTTAGAATTACTGGCATCTAATAGAATATTAGATAAAATTGGTAAGGTGCTTCTTTTTTCAATTACACCCTGACAATAATTTAGTGCTTGCTGGAGATCTTGTTGGTTGACGTTAAATTTCATTTTCTTTGTTATTGTATAATATCTGATTTTTAAGTTTATTAATATTATCTACCATTTCTGGATCTTTTTCTTTGATTTTCTCGATTGTTTTAACAGAGTGGATAATTGTTGTGTGGTCTCTATTCGAGAACTCTCTACCTATTTCTGGTAATGATTTTGAAGTTAAAATTTTAGTTAAGTAAATTGCTGTCTGTCTTGGTCTTACAAGATATCTTGATCTTCTTGAAGAAAGCATTTCATTTTTGCTTATCTTGAAAAACTTACACACAATAGTCTGTATTAAATCTATTGTTACTTTATTTTCTGAAATATTTAAAAGATCTTTTAATACCACTTTAGTTTCAGATAAATTTGGAACTTTATTATAAATTCTTGAAAATGATACTATTCTATTAACTGCTCCAACTAATTCTCTAACACTTCCAGAAATCTCATTGCTGATAAAATCTTGTATGTCTTTTGATACTTCAAGCTGATCTGAATATAAATTGTTTAATTCTTCTGTTTTTTTTTGAACTATTTTTTTTCGTAATTCTAAATCAGGTTTTTGAATGTCAACGACGAAACCCCCCGAAAATCTAGACTTAATTCTCTCTTGAATTCGCATTAATTTATTAGGTGCTCTATCAGCAGACACGATAATTTGTGATCCTTTGTCTAACAAAGCATTGAATGTATGAAAAAATTCTTCCTGCATTGCTTCTTTGCCGCTAATAAACTGGATGTCATCTATTAATAAAATATCAGTATTTCTAAAATATTCTTTAAACTTAACCATATCATTTGATTTAATTGATTTTACGAACTGATACATGAAACGTTCAGCAGAAATGAACATCACTTTATTTTTTTTCTTCATTTCAAAACCAATAGAATTTAATAAGTGAGTTTTCCCCATTCCTACACCACCATAGATATAGAGTGGATTATAATGAGAGATAGTTTCTGTAACCTTTGTAGAAGCTTCATATGCAAGTTTATTGCTTGATCCAGTTATAAAGTTATCAAATCGTTTGTTTGGATCTATTCGGTTGTACTGAAGGTACGAGTCTTTTATAAATGAAACATTTTCATTTTGGGTATTTTCAATATTTGTTGTTTCTTTTAAATCCTTATCAACTTTTTGATCAATAATTTTAAATTCAATTCTAATTATATCTTTTTTATACAATTTAATTATTTTCAGAATTTGGTCTAAATACCTCGAAGTAATCCAGTCTCTGATAAATCTAGTTGGAACAGATAAAAGTAAATAATTATTATGCTCCTCAAGAAATGATATTTTTTTTAACCAACTTTCATAAATTTCCAAACCTAATTTATTCTTCATTTCAGATTGAATTTGTTGCCAATCGATCTCTTCTGAAGCAAAATTATTAATATTTTTATTTGTAAAAGATTTATTCATAACTTAAGGGAAGATCTCAGTTAGAACGATTTAAAAAATTTTGCAACAAGTATTAAATTTAAAATTAAAAAAAAATTAAATCTGCAATTGTAGAATTTATTGTCACAATCATTTTTTTTTATGGACACAAATTTTTAAATTAGTTTTAAATTTTCTTAAAAATAAAATTTTAGATTGAATCAAATACAGATTGAATCAAACATTGATTGTATTGTGTAAGATCAAAGATTTACTAAATCTAAATATAGTAATTTGAAAGTATTTAGATCTTATATAATGTGTGTGTGAAATTTATCTTCGAAACAACTTAAGGTTTTTAAATTGCTGCAATCTTTTTAGTTATTCTTGAAACGTTTCTTGATGCATTTTGTTTTTTAATTACACCAGTCTTTGCAATTTTCATCAACTCAGAGTTTAATTTAGGTAAGAATTTTAACGCTTCATCTTTCTTTTTGGTATCAATTAAAGCGTTCATTTTCTTTAATGCATTTCTAAATCTACTTTTTCTAGCTTTATTAACTGCTGTTTGTTTAGAAATACGCCTTATACGTTTAATAGCTGATTTTGTATTTGCCATGCGCAGGGGTATAGCTTGAGAACTGAAAACGGTCAACTAAATATTTGGCTAATTTTGGCAGGAATTACAAAAAAAAGTAGATCTATTTGATACAATTTTTTTCTGTATAGTATCGGTACATCCTATAGTTTTACATCTTAATCCTTCTTGCTGATATACTTTAAACTCTTTTTGATAGTTTCCAGAAGATCCCAACGTATCCTTAAAATCTCTAATACTTGAACCACCTTTTTTAATTGCTCTTAATAAAATTTTTTTTGAATAGTAAATAATTTTTTTACAATCTTCTCTAGTTAACAAACTTGCTTTTTTAAATGGATAAATCTTACTTAGAAATAAAATTTCACTTGCATAAATATTCCCAATTCCAGAAACAAATTTTTGATCTAATAAAAATGTTTTAATATTTTTATTCTTTCCTTTGAAGTAATTAAAAACATAATTCAAATTAAAATTTAAATTGAATGGTTCTGGTCCCAAATTTTTAAATCTATTTTCTAATTTTTCACTATTTTCTATTAACTCAAAAAAACCAAATCTTCTTGGGTCATTATAAATTACTTTCAAAGAATTAAATATTAATTCGATATGATTATGTTTTTTTGGTAATATAGGAGAATGATAAAAACTAGTATTAGTAAATTTTAATTTTTTTTTACTATCAATGATATGTATGGTTCCAGACATGCCCAAATGTATCAAACAAAACTCTCCACTTTTAAAATTCAATATTAAATACTTGGAAAATCTATCTACTTTAATAATTTTTTTATTCATTAAAAAAGAACTAAAATTTTTTGGAAGTGGAAACCTAAGATTTTTATTTCTAATAATTACTTTTTTAATACTTTTTTGTTTAATTTTTTTGTCTAAAGATTGTCTAACAATTTCTACTTCTGGTAATTCTGGCATTTCTCACTATATTCAATATATATTTTTTTATGCAACAATATCTTCAAAATAAAAAAGGCCTTGTGGAAGGTGTTTTTGATCAAGTTTATAGTAAATACGACTTGATGAATGATTTCATGTCACTGGGCATTCATAGATTTTGGAAAAAAAGTCTAATCAATATAATGAAACCATCTCCAAATAGAAAGTTAATAGATGTTGCTTGTGGAACTGGAGATATCGGTAAATTATTTTTGAATAGTACAAATCAAATGTCAGAAGTCACTTGTGTAGATCCAAATAAAGGTATGATTAATCAAGGCAAACAAAAATTATCTAATTATAAAAATATAAAATGGATCAATGCAGCTGCTGAGAAGCTTCCGCTTCAAGACAGCAAATTTGATTATTACACAATAAGTTTTGGTCTTAGAAATACAAAGAATTTAGATAAAGCTCTATCTGAAGCTTATAGGGTATTAAAACCAGGCGGAAGATTTCTATGTTTAGAATTTTCAAAAATTCAAAACTCTAACCTAGATTTTGTTTATAAAAATTATTCAAAAATAATTCCTCATATTGGTCAATTTATTGTTGGTGATAAAAAACCATATGAATATTTAGTAAAAAGTATTGAAGAATTTATTAATCAGGAAGAATTAATTGACTTAATGAAAAAGCATAATTTTACAAAATGTAATTATAGGAACTTTTCAGGTGGTATAGTTTCTATCCATAGTGGTTGGAAAATATAATGCTAAGAAAATTAATTACTTTATTTAAATTAGGAAGAAAGATTGCAAAATCTGATATTTTAGATATTGCCTCTAAATTTAAAAAACCACCGGTCGCGATCACAATTTTATTTCAGCTATTAGCAATATCTTTTGAAAAAAAAGAATTAAGTCATCATGCGCTAGATGATGGTGAAAGACTTTCAAAATCATTAGAGTCGATGGGTACAACTTTTATAAAATTAGGTCAATTTTTAGCTACTAGACCTGATATTATAGGAGAAGAACTCTCTACAAAGCTGGAAAAATTACAAGATCGTGTACCACCATTCTCTATTAATCAGGCAAAAGAAATAATTAAAAATGATTTAGGCAATGATGCTTACAATTCTATTATTGATTTAAGTGAGCCAGTTGCTGCTGCATCAATAGCACAAGTTCATAAAGCTAAAATAAATGACAATGGTACAATTAAAGATGTAGCAATAAAAATTATAAGACCAGACATAAAAAAAATATTTAATGAAGAAATTGATGCGATGATGCTATTTGCATTTATCATTGAGTCATTTTTAAAAAAAACTAAAAGATTAAAACTTGTGGAAGTTGTTTTTTTGTTGAAAGAAATAACCAACCTAGAAATGGATTTAAGGTTTGAGGCAGCAGCCGCAAATGAATATGCAGAAAATACAAAAAATGATGCTGGATTCAAAGTTCCTGAAATTTATTGGAACTTTACTAGTGAGAATGTAATGACATTAGATTGGATAGACGGAGTATCTATTCGTGAAACAGAAGAGCTGAAAAAAAGAAATTTAAATACTAATAAAATTGCTGAGGATATTATCCAGCATTTTTTAAGACATGCTGTAAGGGATGGTTTTTTTCATGCTGATATGCACCAAGGAAATATATTTATTGATGATAGCGGTCAAATAGCTCCAATAGATTTTGGCATAATGGGTAGATTAGACAAAATGAGTAAACGTTTTTTAGCTGAAATTTTATTTGGATTTATACAAAGAGATTATAAAAAAGTTGCTGAGGTTCACTTAGTAGCAGGATTAGTCCCTAAAAATGTGCCAATAGATGATCTAGCACAAGCATTAAGGTCAATAGGAGAGCCAATATTTGGTCAAGAGGTTAAAGATATTTCAGGTGGAAAATTATTAAAACAGCTTTTTGATGTTACAGAAAAATTCAATATGCAAACTCAACCTCAATTGTTGATGTTACAAAAAACAATGGTTGTAGTTGAGGGTGTTGCAAGAAAATTAAATCCTAACACTAATATTTGGACAACCTCTAAACCAGTTCTTGAAAATTGGTTAAGAGAAACAAAAGATCCTATAAATAATTTTAACGAAACACTTAAAAATAGCACTGAAGTAATTAAAAGATTACCTGAGTTACCTGAAATCATGGACAAAGCAAATCAAGCTCTAACATTTTTAGCTAGCGGACAAATTCCTCAAAACTCCAATTCTTATACAGCTTTAAACGATAAAAAATCTGAAATGATAGCATTTAGAAACCAATCTATTATTGGTTTATTACTTCTTGTAATTTTTGGTCTTATAGTATTTTAATTCTGCAAATGAAAAATCTTAATAACAAAAAAATTCTTTTTATTATTTGTGGTGGTATTTCAGCTTATAAAAGTCTTGAAACGATTAGATTATTAAAAAAAAATGGTGCAGAAATAAAAACTATACTTACTTCTAGTGCTAAAGAATTTGTAACTCCATTATCAGTAGCATCATTATCTCAAGGTAAAGTTTATAGTGATTTGTTTAGCTTAGAAAACGAAACTGAAATGGATCACATTTCACTTTCTAGATGGGCAGACGTAGTTATCGTTGCACCAACTACAGCAAATACAATTTCAAAATTAGCACAAGGTACTACAGATGATTTGGCTTCTACTGTAATACTTGCTTCAAATAAACAAATTTATTTAGCACCAGCGATGAATGTTAGAATGTGGGAGCATAAATCTACAAAAACTAATTTAAAAAAATTAAAAGATTTTGGTTATAAGTTTATTGGTCCAGAAATAGGAGATATGGCATGCGGGGAATACGGAGAAGGTAAGATGTCAGAACCATTAAAAATTGCGGATGAGTTAAACCAATTTTTTTTAAACCAAAGTCAAAATAAAAAATTTAAAGCTTTAGTTACTGCGGGCCCAACAAATGAGTATATCGACCCTGTGCGTTTTATAACAAATAAATCAAGTGGCAAACAAGGATACGAACTAGCTAAATGTCTATCCAAAAAAGGTTTTGATACAACACTGATTTCAGGACCAACTAATCTAGAAGTAGAAAAAGATATTAAACTCATTGAAGTTGAAACAGCAGATGAAATGTTTGCTGCTACACAAGAGAATTTACCTGTAGATGTAGCAATTTTTTCAGCAGCAGTATCAGATTTTAAAGTAAAAAATAAATCTCAAACAAAAATAAAAAAAGAAGAAGCATTAAATTTAAATTTAGAAAAAAATATTGATATTTTAAATTATATATCAAATCATAATTCTATGAGGCCTGAAATTGTGATTGGTTTTGCAGCAGAAACAAACGAAGTTTTTAAAAATGCAGAAGAAAAATTAAATAAAAAGAATTGTGATTGGATAATTGCTAATGATGTTTCTAAAAAAAATATTGGATTTAACTCTGATTATAATGAAGTTGTAATCCACTACAAAAATAAATCTTTAAAAAGTGAAGTCCTACCATACAAAAGAAAATCTGAAATTTCTGAAGAAATAGTTGATAGAATAATTGATCAATTAAATTAATGGCAAAAATCCTTGTTAAAAAATTAGATCCTTCAATAGAGCTACCTGCCTACAAAACAGAAGGGGCTTCGGGAATGGATCTTATGGCATTTATAAAAGAACCTATTGTACTTAAATCCCAAAATTCTTGTTTAGTTCCAACTGGAATTGCTGTTGCTTTTTCAAATGAATTTGAAATTCAAATACGACCTAGATCAGGTTTAGCAGCAAAAAATAATATTAGTGTTTTAAATACACCAGGAACAATAGATAGTGATTACAGGGGTGAGATAAAAGTAATACTTTACAATCACGGAAAAGAAGATTTTTTAATAAACAATAAAGACAGAATAGCTCAAATGGTTCTCGCACCAGTGATAAAAATGAATTTTGAAGAAACAGATGAGCTTCCAGAAACAATTAGAGGCGAAGGCGGGTTTGGCTCAACAGGAAAATGAGCAAAAAATTAAACAAAAAACAAATCGAACGTTTTTCAAGACAGATCATATTAAAAAATATTGGTATTTTAGGTCAAAATAAAATTACAAATGCAAAAGTATTAATAATAGGCATGGGTGGTCTTGGGTGCCCAGTAGCAGAATTCTTGACTAGGTCAGGGGTTGGTTCATTAGGAATTGTAGATCATGATCGAATAAGCCTTTCAAATATTCATAGGCAGAGTTTATTCAATGAGAAAGATTTAAATCAATTAAAAGTCAAAATAGCTAAAAAAAAATTAAACAACATTAATTCTTTAACAAAAATAAAAATTTTTAATTACAAATTAAATAAATCTAATTTTCAAAAAATTATTAAAGATTACGATTATATTGTTGATGGAACTGATAATTTTGAAAGTAAATTTCTAATTAATGATTTAAGTTTAAAGTATAAAAAGTTTTTGGTAACTGGTGCTATAAGTAAATTTGATGGTCATATCTTTACATTTAATTTCAAAAATAAAAAAGAACCATGCCTACGATGTTTTTATCAAGAGGAAAAAATATCAGATGAAATACTCAATTGTGAATATGAAGGAATCCTGGGAACTGTAGCAGGAATAGTTGGCACGATGCAAGCTAATGAAATTTTAAAAAATATTTTAAATATAGGCCAAAGTTTAAATAATTATATTTTAATTATTGATTTATTAAATTTAAATTTTAGAAAAGCAAAAATTAAAAAAAGAAAAAACTGTCTATGCAATTAATTATAAGAATAATTTTAATTTTTATCTTATCAATTTCAATAAGTTCAGCTGATGAAATATTTGTTTCTTTAAAAAAAAATAAAGTAAACGTTAGGTACGGTCCAAGTTTTGATTCAGATGTAAAATACGTTTACAAAAAAATTAACCTTCCTTTAAAACAAATAGATAAAAAAGAAAACTTCAGAAGGATTATAGACTTTAAAAATAATGGTGGGTGGATACATATATCTCAATTAAAAAAAAATAATTCTGTAATAGCAACCAAGGATAAAATTTTATTTAAAAACCCTACATCTTTTGCAAAACCAATTGCTCTTATTAAGGAAGGTAGGTTACTAATATTAGAAAAATGTGAGCAAGAATGGTGTAAAGTAACCACTGAAGAATTTCAAGGTTGGATTAAAACAGATAATATTTGGGGGTTTAATTAACTAAAATCAGCCGAAAGTGACTTTTTATTCTCTGCAGACAACTTAGTAGTATGGGAATATTCTTTATGATCTATTCCTATTTCAACTTCAGTTTCTTCAGATTTGAATTTGGCTATTTGGTCATCTGAAAAATTAAAATGAATAAATTGAACTGAAGAAGCTTTTCCTTCAGATGATGTTCTATCAACATCTTCCTCTGGTATAGCTTTTATTTTTTCTCCATTAATTTTCATAAAAACAGTATCTTCAATTCCACCTACTCTTCCAAGGAAAGCCGCACGTGATATAGGGTTGTCTATTTCAAACATCAATGTAGCTGTTAATTCTTTACCATTTGGTATTAAAGGATTGTATGCTGACAACTCATCTTTAAGTTGTTCATCTCCACCTTTTTCAATATATAACATTTCTTGAACTTGAGCCAACATTGTCTCGTAACTTTCAAAATAAAAAGTTGCATAAGGACCTAATGCAATTCTTCTATTTTTTTTAAAATCAACAATGTTTTTTCTCAGTTCTCTTCTATTTTTTATATAGACATCTAATGGCATGATATCTTCTTTTTGTATCTCTCTTTTTTCTCTTGGCATGATCACAACTTATAACTTTTGGCCATCAATTCGATAGGATGTAGTGCCTCATCATTAGATATATTAGTATCCACTTCAAGCTGCTTTAAGTGTTTACCCGCTAAAGGGCAATCAGAGGCCATATACTTATTATTTTTTGTTTTAATTTGTCTTGCAGTAGGTCTTCCTACTCTATTAGCTAGATCATGTGTTTCTTTCATCACACCAAAAGTTCCTCCATGCCCAGCACACTTCTCAACAACATCAATTTTAACATTTGGGATAAGTTTAAGCATATCTCTTGCTTTGATACCCATATTTTGTGCTCTTGCGTGACACGCATGGTGCACTGTCACTCCACCATCTATTTCTTGTAAACCATCTGCTAATCCCTCATTGTTTGCAATATCAACAACATACTCATCAATATCCATAACGTTTGCAGATAATTTTTTTATTTTATCATCATTAGGTAAAAGCAATGGCCATTCAAATTTTAACATTAAACCACAACTAGCGGTTAATGTAACAACTTTGTAACCTTTGTTAATCCATTCAACTAAATCTTTAGAAACTTTTTTAGCCTGTTCCACAACTTTAGGAAGATCAGCTTGCTCTAAGAATGGCATTCCACAACATCCAGGATAGGCTTCTTGAACTTCTACACCATTTTTCTTTAGAACTTTTAAAGCTGCAACACCGGTATTTTTTTTATTAAAGTTAACAAAACAGGTAGAATAAATTACAACTTTTCTATCATTAGTTTTTGTCTCGTAGTTTATTTTGTCATTATTTTTCATAAAAAAGTTAGAAAAAGTTTCTGAATTATATTTTGGAAGTTGAACCCTTTTATCGATACCCGCAACTACCTCTAATATTTTTCTAAACAACTTATTTTTTATATCTGATGCCCAATTAATTATTTTAGAAAATAAAACCCCAATTTTTGCGTTTCTATCTATTTGGGCTAATTGCATTGGAACACTTGGTAATTTACCTAATTTTTTCTGTGCCGTTCTGTACCTCAACATTAAATGAGGGAAATCAAGATCAAAATCATGAGGAGGTACATAAGGACATTTGGTCATAAAACACATGTCGCAAAGAGTACAGGCATCAACAACCGGAGCAAATTGCTCACTTTTTAAACTTTCTACGTCTTCATTTTCAGACTCATCAATCATATCGAATAATTTTGGAAAGGAATCACAAAGATTAAAACATCTTCGACATCCATGGCAAATATCAAACACTCTTCGCATTTCTGCATCTAATTTTTCAGTATTTAAAAAATCTGGATGCTCAAAATCAATAGGGTGACGAATTGGGGCGTCTAGACTTCCTTCTTTGCTCATACGATTATATTAGAAATTATAATTAATGATAAAGAAACTAAAACCACTGGTTCATTAAACCAATCTTTTATTAATTGTAAAAGCTGCTCTTTCATTTTTTTTTTGATTTGAGAAATTTTGTTAAATTTAGTGGGCGGTAAACGCCCACTAATGAATATTATTTAGGCAATAGACTCTAAAGTTTTTTGAAATTTACCAGCATGAGATTTTTCAGCTTTTGCTAAAGTCTCAAACCAATCTGCAATTTCTTCAAAACCTTCTTCTCTTGCAGTTTTAGCCATACCTGGGTACATGTCAGTATACTCATGCGTTTCTCCCTCAATTGCTGAAGCTAAATTTGCTTTAGTCTCACCGATTGGTTTCCCAGTAGCTGGATCTCCAACTTGCTCAAGGTATTCTAAGTGACCATGTGCGTGACCAGTTTCACCTTCCGCTGTTGATCTAAATACTGTAGCTACATCATTATAACCTTCGATGTCAGCTTTTTGTGCAAAATAAAGATATCTTCTATTTGCTTGACTTTCACCAGCGAATGCTGCTTTTAAGTTCTCTTCTGTTTTACTTCCTTTTAAAGACATTTTTTTCTCCTTAATTTAACTTTAAAGACCATATAGTGTCTAAAACATTATTGTCAATAGTTTAGAATTATTATAATCTAGATTTTATATAATTGATTTAATTGAATTATTTTTGAGTTTGATTATCACTCGCAACTTTAACCAAAACTTCAACGGAATTTATTTTTTTTCCTGTAATATTTTTTTTAATATTTACTGGGTCTATATCATTTTCATCACAATCTATTAGCTGATGAGTATCTTCATCATAAAAATGATGATGAACACTTGTGTTTGTATCAAAATAACTTTTATCGCTGTTAATCGAAATTTCTTTTAAATAACCTTTTTTCTGAAATGCATGAACAGTGTTGTAAACTGTTGCTAAAGAAATTTTTTCATTCATCTCCTCAGAAATCATTTTTACAAGATCATTGATTGTAAAATGGAAAGTTTTTTCTCTATTAAATAGAACTTCACACATTTTAACCCTTTGCTTTGTAGGTCTAAGTCCTAAATCTCTTAATTTTTCAACGAAATTACAGTTTTTTACCATTGCATTTTATAATTATTCTAATGTATGAATAAAAATATACCGTTTTATTATATTATATTGGCATTAAATCAAGTAATAAGGTTTCTCAAAAATATGAAAAAAAATTCCTACTCATATGATGATCTAATAAGTTGTGGAAATGGTGATCTTTTTGGACCAGGTAATGCAAAATTACCGCTTCCTCCAATGTTGATGTTTGATAGAATAACTGAAATCAACGAGAATAATGGAGCTTTCAATAAAGGCTCCTTAAAGGCTGAGCTAGATATAAAAAATGATCTATGGTTTTTTGACTGTCATTTTAAAGAGGATCCAGTCATGCCTGGATGTCTAGGGTTAGATGCTATGTGGCAACTAGTTGGATTTTTTCTGGGCTGGTTAGGAAATCCTGGCAAAGGTAGGGCTCTAGGAGTTGGTACTGTAAAATTTACTGGTGAAGTTTTACAAAATGTTAAAAATGTAAGGTACGAAATAGATATGAAAAAAATTATGTCACCAGGTGGAACAACTGTTGGTCTTGCCAATGGAATTGTACTAGCTGATGACAAAAAAATATATTCAGCAGAAAGTTTGAAAGTGGGGTTATTTAAATAATGAGAAGAGTAGTAATTACAGGATTAGGAATTGTCTCTTGTTTGGGAAACAACCAAGAGGAAGTTCATCAATCATTAATTAATTCAAAATCAGGAATTTCTTATGCTGAGGAATATAAAGAACATAATCTTAAAAGTCATGTTCATGGAAAACCAAATATAAAATTAGAAGATCATATCGATCGAAAAACAATTAGATTTATGGGTTCAGGTTCAGCTTATAATTATATTGCAATGAAAGAAGCTATTGAGGATTCGGGATTAGAAGAATCTGAAGTTAGCAATTTTAAAACTGGGATCGTTATGGGTTCTGGTGGTCCATCAATTGAAAATGTTATTTTGGCTGCAGATAAAACTAGGGCTAAAACTCCAAAATTAATGGGACCATTCATTGTTCCAAGAACAATGGCAAGTACAGCTTCTGCAACACTTGCTGTTCCATTTAAAATTAAAGGAACCAACTACACAATGAGTTCTGCATGCGCAACAAGTGGCCACTGTATTGGTAATTCAATGGAATTAATTCAAATGGGCAAACAAGATGTTGTATTTGCAGGTGGAAGTGAAGAAGTTCATTGGGCTATGACGGCAATGTTTGATGCGATGACTGCTTTATCATCAAAATATAATGACGCTCCTGAAACAGCATCAAGAGCATATGACAAAACAAGAGATGGTTTTGTAATTGCAGGTGGTGCAGGTGTGTTAGTGCTAGAGGAATATGAACACGCTAAAGCGAGAGGTGCTAAAATATACGCAGAATTAACTGGTTATGGAGCAACTTCAGATGGATACGATATGGTAGCTCCATCAGGAGAAGGTGCTGTCAGATGTATGCAAATGGCGATGGCAACTAGCAAAAATAAAATTGATTATATCAATACTCATGGAACTTCTACTCCAGTTGGAGATATCACAGAGCTAAATGCAGTTAAAAATACTTTTGGAGACAATATCCCAAAGATTAGTTCGACAAAATCTTTATCGGGACATCCACTTGGTGCGGCTTCAGTTCATGAAGCAATTTACTGTTTGATAATGATGAAGAATAATTTCATAGCTGGCTCTGCAAACATAAGTGAGATGGATGAAGAAGCAAAAAAATTTCCTATAGTTTCAAAAACTGAAACAGGAGCAACTTTAAATACAGTAATGTCAAATAGCTTTGGTTTTGGTGGAACTAATGCAGCTTTAATTTTTGAAAAGGTTTAATTTATGAGTTTAATGAAAGGCAAAAAGGGATTAATCATGGGTGTTGCAAATGAAAGATCTATTGCCTGGGGTATATCTCAAAAACTTGCTGAAGCAGGTGCAGAACTAGCATTTACATATTTAGGCGATGCTTTGAAAAAAAGAGTAGTTCCTTTAGCAGAAAAATTAAATTCAAACGTTACATTTAGTTGTGATGTTGAAAAAAAAGAAGAGGTTGTAAAATTATTTGAAGATATCAAATCCCAATGGGGTGAAATTGACTTTGTAGTTCATGCAGTTGCTTTCTCTGATAAATCAGAGTTATCAGGTGAATATTTAAATACGACTAGGGAAAACTTTTTAAGAAGTATGCTAATCTCATGCTTTTCATTTACTGAAGTAGCAAAAGAAGCTTCAAAGGTAATGAAACAAGGTGGAAGCTTATTAACTTTAACCTACGAATCTACTAAAGCAATTCCAAATTATAACGTAATGGGTGTTTGTAAGTCAGCTTTAGAGTCCAGTGTTAAATATTTAGCTAGAGATTTGGGTGCCAAGGGCATGAGAGTAAATGCTATAAGTGCAGGACCTATTAAAACATTAGCAGCTTCTGCGATTGGAGATGCAAAATTCCTATATAAATGGAATGAAGACCATTCTTTTCTTAAGAGAAATGTAGATATCCATGATGTTGGAAATTCAGCATTATATCTACTAAGTGACCTTGCAAACGGAGTTACTGGTGAAATTCACTACGTTGATGCTGGATATAACAAGGTAGGAATGCCAGATCCTAAAAATATAACCTAAAATTTAGTTAAATTTAGTTAAAAATATATGAAGGGATACAGATTTATTACTGATGATGATACAGCAAGATTTTGTAATCGAGTAACTGAGGCATTATCGAATGGATGGAAATTATATGGTGAACCCAAAATGACATTTGATAAAAAACGAGGAATAATGCGTTGTGGGCAAGCAGTTATAAAAAATGTTCCAAATAAAAAGTACTCAAAAAAAATAAATTTATCTTCAATATAAAAAACCCCAGAACTCTCATTCCAGGGTTTTAAAATTTTAATTTAAGTTAAAGATTATTCAGCAGCTTGTTTCATAGAAAGTTTAACTTTACCTCTATCGAAACCAATCACTTTAACTTTTACTTCGTCGCCTTCTTTAACAACGTCAGTAACTTTAGCTACTCTTTTATCTGCTAGTTCTGAGATATGAACTAGTCCATCTTGTTTTCCTAAGAAATTAACAAATGCACCAAACTCCATAATCTTCATTACTTTACCTGAATAAATTTTGTTTAATTCAGCTTTTGCAGTAATGTCTTTAATCATTTGCATTGCGATGTTTCTAGACTCTTCATCAGGAGCAGCAACTGTTACTACACCTTCGTCGTTTACATCTACTTTTGCACCTGATTTTTCAACAATCTCTCTAATCGTTGCTCCACCTTTTCCAATCACAGCTGCAATGTCTTTTTTATCAACATTAACTTGTTCCATTTTTGGAGTGTGTTTTCCAACATCAGATCTTGAAGCCGATAGAGCTTTATTCATTTCACCTAAGATATGAACTCTTCCATCTTTAGCTTGGCTCAATGCCTGCTCCATGATTTCAAATGTAATACCTGTGATTTTGATATCCATTTGAAGAGAAGTAATTCCATCTTTAGTTCCAGCAACTTTAAAGTCCATATCACCTAAGTGATCTTCATCACCTAAAATATCTGATAAGACACTAAAATCATCACCTTCTTTAATTAACCCCATTGCAATACCTGCAACTGGCTCTTTAATTGGCACTCCAGCATCCATTAACGCTAGAGAACTTCCGCAAACAGTGGCCATTGAAGAAGAACCATTAGACTCAGTTATTTCTGAAACTACTCTAAAAGTATATGGAAATGCCTCTTTAGTTGGTAATGAAGAGTTAATCGCTCTCCAAGCTAATTTACCATGTCCGATTTCTCTTCTACCAGTTCCAATTCTTCCAGTTTCTCCAACTGAAAAAGGAGGAAAATTATAGTGAAGCATAAATCGTTCTCTCTGAAGCCCATCTAAACTTTCAATTCTTTGTTCGTCATCAGAAGTTCCTAGAGTTGCTACAACAATTGCTTGGGTTTCTCCTCTAGTAAATAAAGCGGAACCATGTGCTCTTGGTAAAACACCCACTTCACATTCGATAGGTCTAACATCTGACAAGCCTCTACCATCAATTCTATTTTTATTTTTTAGAATATCAGTTCTAACAATTGATTTTTCTAGGCTTTTTAACTGACTGTTAACATCAAGATCTGTGTAGTTTTCATCTTCCTCATAAAGTTTTTTAGCTTTATCAGTAATCTCGGAAATTTGATTTGATCTATCTTGTTTATCTCTTGTAGCAAAAGCTTTTTTAAGATCTTCTGTAAAAGTTTCCTCAAGTTTTTTCTTAACTTCAGATAAATCTTTTTTCTCAACTGTCCACTCAGGTTTTCTACATTCTTTTGCAAGTTCCTCTATCATTTCAATTACTGGAACAAAGCCTTCGTGACCAAATTTAACTGCATTTAACATTTCTTCTTCTGTTAAACCACTTGCTTCTGATTCAACCATAAGCACAGCATCTTTCGTACCTGCTACAACTAAATCTAATTTCGATTTTTCTAGCTCTGCTTTAGAAGGGTTTAAAACATATTTTCCATCTATAAATCCAACTCTCGAAGCTCCAACAGGACCCATAAATGGCATTCCTGATATAGCTAATGCTGCCGATGAAGCAGTGATTGATAAAATATCTGGTTCGTTTTCTTTGTCGTACGAAATTACAGTTGGTAATAACTGTACTTCATTTTTAAATTCATCTGGAAACAAAGGTCTGATTGGTCTATCAATTAATCTAGAGATTAATGTTTCGCTCTCAGTTGGTCTTGCTTCTCTTTTAAAATATCCGCCTGGAATTTTTCCAGCTGCATAATATTTCTCTTGGTAATTTACAGATAATGGAAAGTAATCCATATCAGGATTTACTTTTTTTGCCCCCACTACTGTTGCTAGTACGACTGTCTCTCCACATGTTGCGATTATTGCACCGTCTGCCTGTCTTGCTACTTTACCTGTCTCTAAACTTATCTTCTTTCCTGCTACTTCAATTTCCTTCTTGTATACTTTAAACATTTCATTTCCATTTCGTTTCGTTCGTTTCGTTCCATTCCGTTCTATCTATCTTGACTTCTATTTTCTTAAATTCAATTTCGACAGTACATTTTTGTAAGAATCCATTTTGTTTTTCTTTAGGTATTCTAACAATTTCTTTCTTCTATTTACCGCTCTCAACAATCCAACAGATGAATGTTTATCCTTCTTGAATTGCTTAATATGCTTAGAGAGAGTTTCAATTTTCTCTGTTAGCAAGGCGATTTGGATTTCTGAAGATCCGGTATCTTTATCATGCATTGCTAATTCTTGTGCCTTTTTATTCATGCCTCTTTCTTCCTATTTATTTGTTTGTTTTATTAAGTTTTCTATTTTTTCCGCATACTCAAAAGACTCATCTTTTCTAAAAAGTAATTTTGGTAAAAATTTCATAACCACTTTTTGTGATAAAATTTTTCTTATTAAAAATGAGTATTCCTTCAGAACATTAATTGTTTCCTCAGCATCTTTTCCTCCTAATGGAAGAACATATGCTTTAGCAATTTTTAAATCAGGACTCATTCTAACCTCAGTAACTGTTATAGTGTTTGTTTCTAAATTCGGCACCTTAGCCTCATTTCTTATAAAAATCATGCTTAAAGACTGCTTAATCATCTCTCCAACTCTAAGCTGTCTTTGTGATACTGGTTTTCCTATTCTATCAGCCATTAAATCGATCTCTCTGTAGATGTAACACTAAATGCCTCTATTGTGTCGTTTTTTTGGAAATCCATATAATCTTTAACAGTAATTCCACATTCTTGACCATCACTAACCTGTTTTACTTGGTTTTTTTCTCTGAAAATTGTTGAAACTTTTCCTGTATAAATTATTGCGCCGTCTCTAATAATTCTTACATCAGAATTACTATTTATTTCACCTTCTGTAATTTTTGAGCCCGCAACTTTTCCGGCACCTGAAACTTTGAATATCTCAAGAATTTGTGCTGTTCCAGTAATTGTTTCTTGAACATCAGGAGATAATAATCCAGACATTTTTTGCTTAACATAATCCAACACCTCATAAATGATATTATAAGAAGAGATTTTTATTTTTTCATTTTCAGCAAGTTTTTTAGCCTCTTTGCTCGGTTTTACATTAAAGGCTATGAGAACAGCATTGGATGCTTTGGCCAATGTAACATCTGTTTCTGTTACCATTCCTATATCTGCTAATATTATTTTTGGCTTAACTTCTTCGTGTTTAATTTGAGCAATTGCATTTTTGATAGCCTCTGATGATCCTTGTACATCAGATTTTATAATTAAATTTAATTCTTCAGAAGACTTATCTGAGAAAGCAGAATCTTGTGTTGCAAAAGTTAATGGGTTTTTGCCATCTTTGCTCTCTTGCGCTCTATTTTCACTCAAAGTTTTAGCTTCTTTTTCAGTGTCTAAAACAATAAAATCATCTCCAGCTTTAGCAGCACCATTTATACCCAAAACTTCTACAGGAGTGGACGGTGGAGCCTCACTAATATTTTGACCTTTGTCATTAATAATTGCTCTAACCTTTCCCCATTTTAAACCACTTACAAAAAAGTCACCCTTTTTAAGAGTACCTGTTGTTATAATAATATTTGCAACCGGTCCTCTTCCAATATCTATTTTTGATTCTAATACGATCCCTGTAGCTTTAGATTCATAATCAGTCTTAAGATCTAAAATTTCAGCTTGTAAAATGATAGACTCAACTAACTTATCTAAATTTTGTTTAGTTTTTGTAGAGACCTCAACCATTAAAGTATCACCAGATAAATCTTCTGCTATTAACTCATGTTCAAGTAATTGATTTTTAATTTTCTGTGGATCTGCTTCAGGAAGATCACATTTATTGATTGCAACTACAATTGGAACATTCGCAGCTTTTGCATGTTTTATAGACTCAATTGTTTGTGGCTTTACTCCATCATCAGCTGCAACAACCAAAACTACTACATCTGTTAATTTTGATCCTCTAGCTCTCATTTCAGTAAAAGCTGCGTGACCTGGAGTATCTATAAAAGTTAATTTATTATTTTGACTTTCAATTTGGTATGCTCCGATATGCTGAGTGATTCCACCAAACTCTCCTGAAACAACATTTGCACTTCTTAAAACATCTAAAACAGAAGTTTTACCATGATCGACATGGCCCATAACCGTAACAATAGGTGGTCTATTTTTTAAATTTTCTACTCTAGTAGCCTTTATTTTTTGAATAATTTCTTCTGCTTTTTCTTCTCTTATTGGATTATGTCCAAATTCTTTAACTAAAAATTCAGCTGTGTCAGCAGCTAAAGTTTGATTGATTGTTACAGTTACTCCCATTCCGAATAAATATTTAATTACATTGCTAGATTGCTCCGCCATTCTATTAGCTAGCTCTCTTACAGTTATCGCCTCTGGAATATTGATGTCTCGTTTTACTGGTTTTGAATTTTCTTGCGTCTCTTCTTTAGAAGAGTTTTTCATTTCTTTTTGTCGAGCTCTTTTAACTGATGCTAAACTTCTTTCTCTTGCTTCTATTTCATCGCTTAATGCTCTTGAAACAGTTAATTTTAATTCTCTTTTTTTTGTCCCAGCTTTTAATGTTTTTTTATCTTTTTCACTATCTCCCTTAAGTCTTTTGGTAGCTCTTTGTTCTGCCAGTTTTCTTCTTTCAAAATCGCTTGTAATTTGAGGAGATTTTGGTGCAAAAGACGGTTTTAATGGAGCACCTCTATTAAATGAAGTAGTAGATTTTGGTTTCCCTACGCCAGGTCTAAACGATCCACCTCTATTAGCGAATTTTCCGCCTTGTTTTTCAATTACTCTAGAATTTTTTCCTTGAGTTTTAGCTATCTCAATATTTCTTATAGATTTCTTTGCAGAGCCAGATATTGTTAATTTTGTTTTTTTCTCCATTGCTCATCTCTCAATCTTTATAAATTATATTTCTAGCAGACATAATTAATTCATCTGCCTCTTCTTTAGATAAAGCAAAATCCTCTAGATAACCCTGAATTTTAACTCTCTCTCCTTTAACTACATCGTAGCCACCAGTAAGTTCATCAGATGCAAGATCTGCAAAATCTTCTAATGTTAATATTTTTTGTTCACCCAATGTAACTAACATTCCTGGTGTAAGACCCTTAAGGTTAATAAGAGCATCTTGTAGACCAAGCTCTTTAATTCTTTCCGATATATCTTCTTGATCTTTTTGATGAAACTCTTTTGCTCTTTCAATTAACGCAATAGCTGTTTCTTCCTCAATTCCCTCTATTTTAGTTAAATTTTCTGGCAAACTATCTTTAATATCGTCTATTGTTGAAAAACCTTCAGCAACTAATAACTGACCTAAAGTTTCATCTAATTCTAAGTTTTTAACAAAATTATCTGTCTTTTCTTTAAATTCTAATTGTCTTCTCTCGGAGTCTTCCGCATCAGTCATAATATTAATTTCATAATTTAACAATTTGGTTGCCAATCTTACATTTTGACCCCTTCGACCAATCGCTTTACTCAAATTTTCTTCAGTTAAAATCACATCAAGTTTTTTTCTTTCTGCATCAACATTAACTCTTTGAACTTCTGCAGGCGACAAAGCATTAGATACTAATATTGCAGCATCCTCTGACCAATTCACAATGTCAATTTTTTCTCCTTGAAGTTCATTTACAACTGCCTGAACTCTAGAGCCTCTCATACCAACACAAGCTCCAACAGGGTCTAATGATGTATCAACTGCTTTAACACAAATCTTTGCTCTACTTCCAGGATCTCTTGAAGAAGATTTAATTTCAATTAATCCATCATATATTTCTGGCACTTCTTGAACAAAAAGTTTTTCCATAAATTTTGGGTGAGCTCTAGACAAGAAGATTTGTTGACCTCTTGGCTCTCTTCTTACGTCATAACAATAAGCTTTTACTCTATCACCAGCTTTAATATTTTCTCTAGGAATTAATTCATTTTTTTGAATGATTGCTTCTGTTCTACCTAGATCAACAATAACACTTCCAAATTCTAATCTCTTAACAATACCACTTAAAATTGTATCTTTTTTATCAATAAAGTCATTAAATTGTCTTTCTCTCTCTGCTTCTCTAACATTAAAGTTTATTACCTGTTTTGCAGTTTGAGCAGCTATTCTGCCAAAATCAAAAGATGGTAATGGTTGAAGAACTTCATCACCGATTGATTTATCTTTATTATTTTCATTAAGACTTATCGCATCTTCTAATTTTATTTCTGTATTTGCATTTTCAGGATTTTCAGAAATAACAAGTTTTCTGAACAATTCTATGTCTCCATTATCTCTATTGATTGAAACTTTAATTTCATTTTCTTGACCAAACTTAGATTTAGCTGCTTTAGCTATTCCTGTTTCCATAGAACTAATTATAAGTTCTTTATCTATCGATTTTTCCAAAGCTACAGCTTCAGCAATTCTTAATAATTCTAATTTATCTGCTCTCTTATTTAACATTTTTTATCTGCTCCAAAAAAAAATGGGCCAAAGCCCATTTTGATAATTCAACAATGTAAAGGCAATATAGTAAAGTTTTTTTTTTATTCAACTGAAACTATATAGAAAAAACGTTGATTTTATCAGTTTTTTCCCACGAAAATGATCCATCATCTCCTGGAGTTCTACCAAAGTGACCATAGGCTGCTGTTTTTTCATATATAGGTCTATTAAGGTTTAACATCTCTCTAATTCCTCTAGGACTGAGATCAAAATTTTCATTAATCTTTTCAACAACAAATTTGTTTTTATCTAAATCATTATCAAACAAATCAACATAAATTGATAAAGGTTTTGAAACTCCTATTGCATAAGCTAACTGTATCAAACATTTATCTGCTATTTTTGATGCAACAACATTTTTAGCAATGTATCTTGCCGCATAAGCAGCAGATCTATCTACTTTTGTAGGATCCTTACCTGAAAATGCTCCTCCTCCATGGGGTGCTGCTCCACCATAGGTATCCACAATAATTTTTCTTCCTGTTAAACCACAGTCCCCATTTGGACCACCTATTACAAAATTACCAGTTGGGTTTACGTAAAACTCTTCCTCATTAAAGTCTTTAAGAAATTTTTCTGGGATTGATTTTAACATATACGGTCTTAACAATTCTCTTACCTGGGCTTGATTAACATCAGAAGAATGTTGAGATGATATAACAACAGATTTTACTTTAAACGGTTTACCATCAACATATTCGAATGTAACTTGGCTTTTTGAGTCAGGTTCAATATTTTTTAATTTACCAGATTTTCTATCCTCGGCCATAAGTCTTAAAATTTTATGCGAATAATGAATTGGCGCAGGCATATATACATCTGTTTCATTACATGCATAACCAAACATTATACCTTGGTCTCCTGCACCCTCATCTTTATTTCCAGATGAGTCCACACCCATTGCAATGTCAGCAGATTGAGAATGCAAATGACTTTCTATTTTTGTTGCTTCTTTCCAGGTAAATCCTTCCTGATCATATCCAATATTTTTTATACAATTCCTTACTTTTTCGATTAAATCATCTGTTTTAATCTCAGGTCCTCTTACTTCACCTGCAAGCACAACTTTGTTTGTTGTCGTTAAAGTTTCACAAGCAACTCTTGAATAAGGATCTCCAGAAATATAACTATCAACAACCATATCAGAAATTCTATCTGATACTTTATCTGGATGTCCCTCTGAAACTGACTCGCTTGTAAATAGGAAATTTTTTAAATTACTCATTTTTAATTCTATTAAATGAAAATATTAAAAAAATATACAATAAAATTATTAAACCAAAAATTTTATTCCCATATTTAGAAAAGACTGTTGGTTGAATTTTTCTCATTTTCGTAAAATCAATATATCCAACTTCATTAAAGTTAATTTTTTCCTCAACGATACCGAGAGGATTTACTATCGCAGCTATTCCGTTATTAGCTGATCTAATTACATATTTTCCACTTTCGATAGCTCGAAATATACTGTGAACAAAGTGTTGCTCTGGTCCTATTGATTGACCAAACCATCCATCCTCTGAAATATTTACTATTATATCAAAGTCATGATTTTTATATAATTTTCCAGAATAAATTATCTCATAACAAATTAATGGTAAAAATTTTATAGAAAAATTTTTTTGATTTAACTCTATAATTTCCCTTTTTTGACCTTTTGAGTAGGATTGATAATTGTTAGTTAAAGATTTGAGACCTACTTTTTTTAATAAATTTTCCATGGGTAAAAATTCGCCAAACGGTACAAGATTTATTTTATTATAATAATTTAATAAATTAAGATTATGGTCATAAACCGATAAAGAATTGTAATACTTAACTTGATCATTTACTTTTGATTTATTGTTTATACCTAAAATGAGTAAGTGATTTTCGTTAAAACTTTCATTAAATAAATAATCATAACTTCGAATTTGATCCTGAGAAATTCCAGGCAATATACCCTCTGGCCAAATGAAAATTATTTTCTCTTTCTTATTTGGTGAACTAATATTTATAAGATCTTCTATAGTTGATAAAGGCCCCTCTCCAGAATAAAACCTATCTAAAGAAATATCAGTACCAACTAATCTTATTTTATAATCAAGTTTTTCAACATCACTATTGTAAAAATCCTGCTTATTTGAATATCCAAAGAAATAAAATAATAAAAATATTAAAGGTAAAATTAAACAAAAAATTAAATCTTTTTTGTCGTTCCGTAAAATGAAGAGTGCAGGACTTAGAAACAAAGTTATACAAAATAAGTTGAAAGAATATGTGCCTATTAAAGATGTTATGCTTAGAATTTCTAAATGATTTGAAAAACTATATGCAATTAAGTTCCAAGGAAAACCTGATAAAATTGAACCTCTAATGAATTCTAGAAAACCAAAGATCACAGAAAATAATAAAATTGAACTCAAAGTTTTATTTGGTTTAAAGAAAATAAACAAATAACAAACAAAACCGTAAAATAATGCAATAAAAGAAGGAACTAAAATTAGAGTAAATGGAATTAAAAATTTAAAATTTTTATCGAATGTTAATGAAATAGAGATCCAATATATATTTGTTAGAAAATATCCAAATCCAAATAACCATCCATAGAAAAAAAATAATTTATGTTTGCTCTCTTTTTTTTTATTCAAAAAAATAAAGAATAAGCTAAAGGATAAAAAATTAATTATTAACAAATTGAAAGGTGGTAAACTTAATGAAGTTACCGCTCCAAGAAACAATAAATAAACTATATCAATATATAAATTTTTTTTCAATTTACTTAATTTTTGAGATAACCGATTTAAATATTTTTTCTTCTTCTTTTAACATATTTAAATAATCTTTATTTTTTACATGATCAAATCCTAACAAGTGTAAAAAACCATGAATAAATGTTTTAATTATTTTTTCTTTAAATTGTTTATCTGTTTGTAATTTTGGTTTATTCATAAAATTAAAACTAATAATTATATCTCCTAAATAAGTTTGCTTTGAAATTTTTAATATTTTGCTAGATGGAAAAGATAAAATATCAGTAGATTTATTTTTATTTCTAAATTTTTTATTTAAAATTTTAATTTTTTTATTGTTTGAAAGAAGTAAAGATAAACTTATTTTTTTATTTAAAAATTTATATTTTTTTGGAAAAGCATCACAAATACTTTTAAAAAAAAAATCTTTTTTTTTAAGTTTTTTAGACCAAGCCTTCTCTTCTGAGAAGACGTTTAAATTAATCATTTTTAGAGTAGGCTTTTACAATTTTAGAAACCAGTGGATGTCTAACTACATCTGAATGATCAAAGTCTACAACTGAAATTTCATTTAGATGCCCCAATAATTCTTTTGATCTAACTAATCCTGACATACTTTTGTTAGGAAGATCTATCTGAGTAGGATCTCCATTAACTACAATTTTTGAATTTTCACCGATCCTTGTTAAAAACATTTTTATTTGTGTATCTGTTGCATTTTGCGCTTCATCTAATATAGCAAAAGAATTTTTTAGTGTTCTACCTCTCATAAATGCCAAAGGAGCGATTTCGATATCACCAATTTCGATCATTCTTTGTATTTTTTCAAAATCGAATAAGTCGTACAAAGAGTCATATAAAGGTCTTAAATACGGATCTACTTTTTCTTTCATATCTCCAGGTAAAAAGCCAAGTCTCTCTCCTGCTTCAACAGCAGGCCTAGATAGAATAATTCTTTCTATTTTTTTTTCTAACAACATAGTCAAACCAACTGCTACAGCTAAAAAAGTTTTTCCTGTTCCAGCTGGACCTGCTGAGATTACAATATCACTTTGTCTTAGAGCTCTGACATAGCTTTTTTGTTTTTCGGATCTGGGAATAATTGATTTTTTTGGTGTTTTTATAATATCAGTTACATTATTATTTTTAACCTTCTCTTTAATCATAAATTGATCAACTGATGATATGAGATCTTTATTTTCGATTGAACCATTATTTATAAATTGATTAGTTAAAAATTGAATTGCATTTTTTATTAATTCATTTTTTTGTGGATCTGATTTTATCATTATTGAATTTCCCCTAGAATATAAACTAGAGTTAGTCATCTTTTCTAATTCTTTTAAATTTTTATTAAATTCTCCGGCAACACCCATGAGTAATTCATTGTTGTGAAATATTACACTTAATGAATTGTTGTCTGAGTAAACAAATTTTAGAGTGGTATCGATTTTTTTTTTAATTATATTATTCAAAGATTATGCCACCTTTTGATCTGGGTTGCTTAACAATTCTCCAAACAATGTAGTTCTATTGCTATTTGTAATTTTCACTTTCACAATTTTTCCAATATGTTCTCTTTTACCATTAAAAATTACTGATGTCATATATTCAGTTCTGCCAAAAGCTTTGGATTTATCTTCAGTTAAATTTTCAACCAACACATCGATTGTTCTATTTTCTAATTTTTTGTTCATTTGAGTTTGATTTTCAGATAATAAATTTTGAATAAATTCTAACCTTTTCATTGAAATTTTTTTATCAATTAAATCTAAACCTTCTGCCTTTGTCCCAGGCCTTGGACTAAAAATAAATGAGTAAGAATTTATAAAATTAACTTTTTTAATTAAATCGACTGTACTTTGGAAGTCTTCTTCAGTTTCACCAGGATAACCAATAATAAAATCACTTGAAAATTCAATTGATTGATTAATTTTTTTCAATTCGTCATAAACTTTTAAATAATGATCTATTTTATGTTTTCTATTCATCAACTTTAAAATCCTATTGGATCCACTCTGAACTGGAAGATGGACTAAAGGCATTAACTTTTTAGAGACTTTATATACTTCAATTAAATCATCATTCATATCTTTTGGATGCGAAGTTGTGTATCTAATTCTTTTTATATCTTTAATCTTTTCAATTTCTAAAATTAAATCAGATAGTCTTTTACTATTATCATTGAAAGCATTTACATTTTGTCCCAAAAGTATGATTTCTCTTGCTCCATTATCTGACAAATAATTTGCCTCCTTAATTATTTGATTGAATGGTCTAGAATATTCTGGTCCACGAGTATATGGAACCACACAAAAATGACAAAACTTATCACATCCTTCCTGAATAGTTAAAAAAGACGAAACCTTACCTGCCTCATTCTTTATTTTACTAAAATATTTAAATTTTGAAATAGCATCAAAATCTGTTTGTTCAATTTTTTTTCTTTTTTTAATATGATCCAAAATTGTTTCATTAATCTTATGATAGGCTTGAGGGCCAATCACTAAATCTATATAAGGCTCACGTTTAAGCATCTCTTGGTTTTCTGCTTGAGCAACACACCCTGCAATTATTACTAATGGTTTTTTTTTGGCTCTAAAGCTTTTTTTAACTCTTCCTATTTCAGAATAAACTTTTTCTTTTGCTTTATCTCTAATGTGACAAGTGTTTAACAAATAACAGTCGGCTTCTTCTAGGTTTTCACTTTTTTGATAACCAATTTTCTTTACTGAATCAAAAATTCTATTTGAATCATATTCATTCATTTGACAACCAAAAGTTTTTATAAAAATTTTTTGCATTCTAGTTTAGAATTTTTTTTTTATTCCATAAAGTTCAAGCTTATGATCAACTAAAGTGTAACCATATTTATCTGCTACCTTTTTTTGAAGTTTTTCGATTTCTTCATCAACAAATTCTATTATTTCACCTGACTTCACATCTATTAAATGATCATGATGTCCTTCATTAAGCTCTTCATACCTTGCTTTTCCACCTTTAAACTCATGCTTTGTAAGTATTCCAGATTCTTCAAATAATTTTACTGTTCTGTAGACGGTAGCAATACTTATTTTATTATCAATCTTTGAAACTCTATTGTAAAGTTCATCAACATCAGGATGATCTGTGGACTCGGACATGACCTGAGCAATTATTTTTCTCTGATCTGTCAATTTCACACCTTTTGCTAAACATTTTTGTTCAATTGTTTCAGGCATAATTTAATTTTAACTTATATAAATAGGTTTAATCAAATTTTTTTTAATTTTAAATTTATCGCACAAATAAGGGACATTTTCATATTTTACATCTTTTTCACCTTTAAAATCCTCTAAGCTGTAACAATAATAATCAATATTTTTTGCTAATTTGAGAGCCTTCACAACAGAAATAGAATTTCTAATCCCTGCAAAACTTCCTGGGCCTCTGTTAATGTATATATTGTAAATATCCTTCAATTCAAATTTATTTAATTCTAAAAATTCTTTTATTATCAAAGTTAATTTTTCATAATTTATTTTAGTATTCTCATGAGTAATATTGTAAATATGATCATTAGTTATGATCATTAAAAAAATTTTATCTCCAGCTACATCAATTATAAGTTTATTCATTTTATCTTTGTTTTTTAATTTTAGTTCTAAATCAGATGAAAATAATATCAAATTTTATTCAGAAGATAATGGGATTTTATCAATAATGTATCATCGTTTTAATGAACATAAATACCCGTCAACTAATATTAATATGGAGGTATTTAAGAAGCACTTAGAAATTGTTAAAAATTCTAAATACAATTTTCTTAATCCTAATGAATTTGATTCAAAATTTAAAACTTCAAAATCAGAAAAAGAAGTTTTGATAACAATTGATGATGCATTTGAATCATTTTACAATGAAGCTTGGCCACATTTAAGAGATAACAAAATTCCATTTATACTTTTTGTTTCAACAGAACCAGTTGGAAACAAGGGCTATATGTCCTGGGATCAAATTAGAGAAATTGATGCAGTGGATTTTTCTTTAATTGGACACCATTCACATAGCCACGAATACCTAATAGAAGAAACTGAAGAAAATTTCATTTTAGATATTGAAACTGCAAACAAAATTTTTAAACACGAACTCAATTATATTCCTAGTCTATTCTCTTATCCATTTGGTGAATATTCTAAATTTATGAGAGATTATATTTCTCAAAACTTTAAATACGCATTTGGCCAACATTCGGGGGTTATTGATCTTAATAAAAATAAATTTGAATTGCCAAGATTTCCGATAAATGAAAAATATGGAGAGCTTAAAAGATTTAAATCTATAATTAATTATTATCCTTTGGAATATAAAAGTTTATCTCCAAGTGAAAAACAGCTTACAATAAATAATAATCCACCAAATTTTAAAGTTGAATTTTTTAAAGAACAAAAAAATTTAACCAATATCACATGTTATTCCAACGAAGGAGACAAGTGGGATAAATCTAAAACTAATTTATCTAATCAAATCTTAACTATTGAATTTAGAGAACCTTTTAAACCTAGAAGAGGTAGGATAAACTGTTCTTTAAACGATAATGGTAAATGGAGATGGTTTGGAGTTCAATTTCCTATCAAGAAAAATTAAATCAAGCTTTCTAAATCCTTACTAGATGGCAATAATCTTGCCTCATCAAAATCTTTTAATTTATTTTGACTGATTATTTTTTGTAGTACTTCAATGTAATGATTTCCAGTTTCTGCATATTTATCCAAATGTTTAGATAATATTATACTATCAAGTGGTTCATCATTACTTCTCAACTCACTTCTAGCTTTTCTTAAATTTATGTAGGATTTATGAGTATTTAAATTTCTTAAATATGCTCTCACAGATAGTTGTAAGCTATTAAATTTCATTACCTTATGAGACTCACTTTTATCAGCTTCTTTGGGCTTTAAACCTTCACCTGACCATGTCCATTGACCAAATAAAGCATTTCCTTTTATGGCAAATCTTGAAGTTCCCCAACCTGTTTCTTTTGCTGCTTGTGCAATTGCTAACGAAGCTGGAATTTCATCCATTCTTATCTTTAATGATGAAAAATCATTTTGCCTAACACCATACTGCTTAAATTTTTTCTCAAGCCACTTTTTTTCGATATCAGTATTGCTACTTTTATTTAAGATAGTAAAGAGTCTTTTTCTATCTATTCTAATTTTAGTGTTTTCTTTAACAATCAATGGGAGGATTATTTTAATAAACATATCCTTTTTTTTCTTTGAACTAGATATGTTATTTAATTCGTTTGGAAGAAGTCCTATATCGATAGGCTTTACGAGTTTATTTTTCCTCACATCTTTTAAGTTATAGTTTACCTCTTTAAATAATGAATTAATTTCTGAAGTTGTATACCTGACTAAATTAATTTCTGAATTATTTTCCTCTAAAATATCATAAAGTAAATCCATCTCATCTACTTCACCTGGGATATCTTCTTCGATTAAGTCATTTGTATTAAGTTTTTTTAATAAAAGATTTTTAGAGTTATTTGTAAATTCCTTATGATTAAAATTTTTTTCAGCAAAGTTAATAAACATCGGAGTTACATAAAAAAATGAGATTAAAAAAATCCCGCTTAACATAAATCTAAGAATAGAATTAATACTTTTAATTTTACTAAATTGAAATTTGATTAAATTTTTTTTCATAAACTTTTATATCGCAACAACTTCTTTTACCTCTGGAAGATAGTGACATAGAAGGTTTTGTACTCCTTGCTTTAAAGTCATTGTCGAACTTGGACAGCCTGAACAACTTCCTTGTAACTGTACTTTTACTATTCCGTTTTTAAATTCTTTAAATTTTATATCACCACCATCTCTTGCAACTGCAGGTCTAATTTTTTGGTCTAAAATTTTTACAATTTTTTCCTCAATTTCACTCAAATTGTTATTTTTTTCCTCTTCATTTTCATCAATGACGCATTCTTTACCATCTAAATAAAAATCGTTTATTAATGAAATAACAATATGTTTAATTTCGTCCCATTTAATTTGGTCATTTTTGTTTACTGAAATAAAATCCTGTCCTAAAAAAATACCCTCAACCCCATTGACTGATAAGATATTTCTGACCAAATCATTATTTATTTGATCTTTTTTTGTGATTTCGTAAGGACCGCTATTTGATACTTTCTTCCCGGGAAGAAATTTCAAAGAATTAGGATTTGGCGTTATTTCAGTTTGTACGAACATGTTGTAAATATATATAGAGCTTATTTCTAAAATTTAAACTTGATATTTAAATTATATTAAAATCCTAGTATTTCTTTAATTCTATCTATCTTTTTTGATGCAATTGAGTTTGCTTTTTCAACTCCTTCTAGAAGGATTTTATCTAAATAAGGTTGATCATTCAAAAGTTTTTTTATTTCCAAGGATATAGGTTCAATCTTTTTAACCAATAAATCAGAAAGCTGATTTTTAAATTCAGAAAAATTTTTACCTGAAAAATTTTCGACTGTATTTTGTAAAGTTGAATTATTTAAGCTTGAATATATACCAAGAAGATTTTTGGCTTCTAACCTCTCATTTAATTCTTCAACACTACTTGGCATTGGTAAAGGATCAGTTTTTGCTTTTTTTATTTTATTTACTATTGCATCTTTATCATCTGTTAAATTAATTCTGCTTAAATCTGATAACTCAGATTTACTCATTTTTTTGGATCCATCTTTTAAACTCATAATTCTAGAAAATTCTTTTTGAATTAAAGGTTCAGGTACTTGCAAAAAGTTATCTTGATGAAAATCGTTATTAAACTTTTGGGCGATATCTCTACATAGCTCAAGATGTTGTTTTTGATCATCGCCAACAGGGACATGAGTCGCATCGTACAAAAGAATATCTGCTGCCATTAAAACAGGATATGAGTACAGTCCAACGCTTGCTTTTTCTTTATCTTTACCTGCTTTTTCCTTGAATTGCGTCATTCTATTTAACCAACCCATTCGAGCAACACAGCTCAAAATCCAAGCTCCCTCTGAATGAGCTGCTACACCAGATTGATTAAAAATAATGCTTTTTTTAGGATCAATTCCACTTGCTATAAAAGTAGCTACAGTCTCTCGAATATTATTTTTTAGCTCTTTTGGGTCTTGTTTAACAGTAATAGCGTGGAGATCAACTACACAGAATATACAATCATTATCTACGTCATTATTAAGGTCTACAAAGTTTTTGATTGCACCTAAATAATTACCCAAGTGAAGATTACCTGTTGGTTGAACACCAGAAAATATTTTTTTACCCATATTCTTAATAGTTTAATTTAATATCACTAATTTTAAAAGCTTTGATGAAATAACAAATAAATATGTAAAAGAATAGTGCAAATAATACGCTTAGGATTAAATAAATTGATTTAAAGCTATAATCAAATGAAAGTTGATTTTCAAAAAAGTTTAAAAAAAAATTAAAGAATAATCCCATTAAAATTGATGCAAAAATTATTTTAAAGAAATTTAAAAAAAAGTTATTTTGAAAGTAGAATAAATTATTATTTTTTAAGTATATAAATAACACTACTGCATTAAACCATGATGAGATTGAAGTTGCGATTGGAATTATAATAAAACCTATTTTGTTAAAATAATAAATACTGATCAAAATATTTAAAAAGACTGAAATTATCGAAATATAAAATGGTATTTTTGTATTATGATTAGCAAATAAAAAACTTGAAAAAACTTTTATCAAAGCAAAGGCGGGTAAACCTAAAGCAAAATAAAATAAAGCAAGACTTGAATTAATAGCAGATTCTTTATTAAAATTACCATAACCAAACAACGCTGAAGTTATTTCCTCTGATCCAATCAATAAAGCTATTGTTGCTGGAATACTTAAAAATAAACTCAGCTCTAAAGCTTTGTTCTGAATAAGAGAAATTTTTTCACCATTCTTAGAGTCTACAAACCTTGAAAGTTGTGGCAGTATCACAACTCCAATAGCTATACCAGCTATCGCTAGATTGATTTGATATATTCTGTCTGCGTAATAAAGATATGAGACAGCGCTAGCTTGAAAGGAAGCAATTATTGTTCCAACCAAAATATTGATCTGCGTTACGCCAGATGAAAAAATGCTCGGTAATAGTTTTCTAAAAAAAAACGTTACTTTTTCATCACTTGTTATTTTAAAATTAAATTTTAACGAAAAAAATTTTTTAACAAAATAATATAAAAAAATTAACTGTAAGAATCCTGCTAAAGATACACCATAAGATAAATAGTAAACAAGCTCATCTCCTAAAGCTTTAGAAAATAATAAAACAATTATTAAAATAATATTTAATAGAATTGGTGCTGCTGAAGCTGCAGCAAATTTATTATGAGAATTTAAAATTGCAGAAAAAAAAGATGCTAAACTAATAAATAGTAAAAAAGGAAAAGTAATCCTTGTTAAACTGATAGCTAAATCCATTTTTTCTAGATCATCTATAAAACCAGGAGCTATAATTGATACAAATCCAGGCATAAAAATCTGAACGACTATTGTTAAAATTAAAAGACCTAAAAATATAAGATTAAAAATATTATTTGCAAACTTGTTTGCAGATTTTTTTCCTTTGTTCATTTCAGACGTATAGCTGGGTACAAAGGCTGCATTGAAAGTTCCTTCTGAGAATAATCTTCTAAATGTATTTGGAATTCGGAATGCTATGAAAAAAGCATCTGCTAACAAACCTGTTCCAAGAAATATTGCAATTAATATATCTCTAATATATCCAAGCAATCTGCTAATGATGGTATAAAAACCAAATGTACCTGTTGACTTAATTAAGTTCATAAATCATATTAGTCTTAATTTTACTCTAATTGTATACTTATTATCAGAATATATAGATCAAATATTCCAAATAATAAAAAATATAAAATAGATAAAGTTTGTATTCAGTTTAAAAAAAATGAAAAAAAAAAAGATTGATCATTACACAAATAAAGAAGCTTTAGATTTTCATAAGGATAAAAAACCTGGCAAGATCGAAATAATTTCTTCAAAAAACATGACTACTAAAAGAGACCTTGCTCTTGCTTATTCTCCAGGGGTTGCTGCCCCAGTTAAAAAAATAAGCGAGAATCCAGAGGCAGCTTATGATTATACGAGTAAAGGAAATTTAGTAGCAGTAATTAGTAATGGTTCCGCAATTCTAGGATTGGGAAACTTAGGCGCATTAGCCTCTAAACCAGTTATGGAAGGAAAGGCAGTACTATTTAAAAGATTTGCAGATATAGATTCGATTGATTTAGAAATAGACTGTAAAGACGCTGATGAAATTATCAATTCAATTAAAAACTTTGCTCCAAGTTTTGGAGGAATAAATTTAGAGGATATAGCTGCACCAGATTGTTTTATCATAGAGCAAAAACTTAAAGAAATATTAGATATTCCAGTATTTCATGATGATCAACATGGAACAGCAATTATCACAACTGCTGCTTTGATTAATGCACTCGATATAAGTGGAAAATCAATCAAAGATATAAAAGTTGTGGTTAATGGTGCGGGTGCTTCTGCTCAGGCATGTACGGAATTATTTATTAAATCAGGTGTTAAATCTGAAAATGTAATAATGCTAGATCGAAAAGGTGTAATTTATAAAGGAAGAGAGGAAGGAATAGATCAATGGAAATCAAGATTTGCAATTAACACAGATTTAAGAACATTAAGTAATGCAATTAAAGGGGCTGATGTTTTTTTAGGATTATCTTCAAAAGGTGTTTTGAAAAAAGATATGGTTAAAAACATGTCTAAAAATCCAATTATATTTGCATGTGCAAATCCTGATCCAGAAATTACACCAGAGGAAATAAATGAAGTAAGAAATGATGCGATTATTGCAACTGGAAGATCAGATTATCCCAATCAAGTAAATAATTTAATTGGATTTCCTTACATATTCAGAGGTGCGCTAGACGTAAGATCAAAAACAATTAATGAAGAGATGAAAGTTGCTGCTGCTGAAGCTATAGCAAAGCTTGCTAGAGAAGATGTGCCAGATGAAGTTGTTGCAGCTATGGGTGGGGAAAGACCTCATTATGGGAAAGATTATATAATCCCATCTACTTTTGATCCAAGATTAATTAGTGTTATCCCATCGGCAGTAGCTAAAGCTGCTATAGAAAGTGGAGTCGCTAGGAAAAAAATTGATAATTTTGAAATCTACAAAGAGCAACTTAAACAAAGACTAGATCCAACAGTTACAATTATGCAAGGTATAAATTCTTTCATTAAAAAAAATCAAAAAAGAATTGTTTTTGCAGATGGGGAAGATGAAAATACTTTAAAAGCTGCAATAGCATTTAAAAATTCAAAACTTGGTATTCCAATTTTAGTTGGTAAAGAAAGTAAAATTAAAGAGCAAATTAAAAATATTGGTTACAGCGAAAATTTTGACATTGAAATTACCAACTCAAAAGATGAAAAAAAAAGAAAAAAATATGTAAATTATCTATTTAAAAAACTTCAAAGAGAACAGGGTTTATTAGAACGAGATTGCGATCGAATGATCAGAAACGATAGAGTAGTCTGGGCTACTAGCATGGTCGCTTGTGGAGATGCGGATGGTGCGGTTACAGGCAATACTAGACGTTTTGGAGCTTCTCTTGGAAAAATTAAACAAGTTGTTGATGTTAGAAAAGGTGAGATAATGTTTGGACTAAACATGGTCGTCAATAAAGGTAAAACAATTTTTATTGCAGATACAAGCGTTCATGAATATCCTACATCAGAAGAAATGGCAGAAATTGCAATTTCAGCTGCAAGAGTAGTAAGACTTTTTGGAATTGATCCAAAAATAGCATTTGTTTCACACTCCACATTCGGACAACCTTTGACAAGCAGAACAAAACACATTCGTATTGCAGTAGATATTTTAAAAAATAAACAAGTTAATTTTGAATTTGATGGTGATATGCAGCCTGATGTTGCTCTAAATCCTGATTATGAAGAATTGTATCCTTTTGCGAAAATTGTAGGTAAAGCAAATATTTTGATAATGCCTGGACAACATAGTGCAGCAATATCTTATAAACTAATGAAAACTATAGGTGATACTAAAGTTATAGGACCCTTATTGATTGGTCTTGGATTACCAATTGAAATTGCCCCGCTTAGATCTTCAACATCTGAAATAATTAATTTAGCTTCTATTGCAGCTTATTCGTCTGAGGTAATTGAATATAAAATTGATTAATTTTTTTGAATTCTTAAATCCTCAAGTAATAAAATACTTGCCACAACATCTTCAACATCTAGAATTTCTTTTGCTTCACTGATAACCATTTCTTTTTCTTCATCAGTTGAAGCTATTCCATAAATATAAATTTTCTTTTTATAAGTATCTATTTGATAGTTTGTTGCTTTGATATTTTTATTGACTATTAAAGCTGTTCTTAATTGAGAAGTGATAAGTAAATCTTTCGCTGATTGCTTAAAATTAAATTCTTCCTTTATTTTAATATCATTTCTTACAGATCTTGCACCTTTTGTTTCCCAAGCAATTTTGGTGATTTTTAATTTTTCCTCTGGTTCATCTACTTTTCCAGTAATAAATATCCGTCCATCTAAAACTTTAGTCTTCACCTTTAAAAAGTGTTTTTTATCCAATGCAAGTATTTTGGTTGAAATAGTTTTTTGCATAATGGAGTCATCTATTTGAGTTCCAACTGTTCTTGGATCCAGTGCCACTGATACACCAGTTCCAAATAAACCAGGTGAACCAACTCCTACTGCACACCCAGTTAAAATAACTGATAAAAAAATAATTATTAAAGTTTTAATTCTCATTTTTTATTTTTAAGCATAAATTATAAACTTCTTTTTTTGGAATATTTTTATAACTAGTAATTAAATCTGTAATTTCTTTTGTACTTAGTTTATTGATCATTTTCTTAATCAAATTAATATCTGATTCACTTAGGTTTTGTGAAGCATTTTCTTCTTTTTTTTCGGAAATAACTATTGTCAATTCTCCTTTTAATTCTTTTTTAAATAGTTCTAATTCATCAATATTCCTTCTGATATACTCCTCATACAATTTAGAAATTTCTCTACAAAATACTATCTTCCTACCAGAAAAATATTTTTTAAATCCCGGAACAATCTTGTTGATTTTTTTTGATGATGAAAAAAAAACTAGACTATTATTAAAATTTGAGAGTTTTTCTAACTCATCGTCAATTTGATTTTTTTTTTCTGGTAGAAAACCATAAAATAAAAATTTATCTGAAAATCCACTTGCTGCAACAGCAGTTGTAACTGCTGATGGTCCAGGTATTGAAAATATTTTTAAGTTATTTTTTATACATTCATTTACTAACACCAAACCTGGATCAGAGATACTTGGGGTTCCTGCGTCCGATAAAAGTGAAATTAATTTACCTGATTTTATATATTCAACTATCTGTAATGTATTTTTTTTTTCATTAAATTTATGATTTGAAATCAATTTTGATTTAATTTTATACCTGTCTAATAAATTTTTAGAAACGCGAGTATCCTCACAAAGTATATAATCTGATTTTTCCAAAACCTCTAATGATCTAAATGATATATCTTTTAAATTACCTATTGGTGTTGCTACCAAATAAAGCCCATTTTTATAATCATTTGATTTAAATTGCGTTTTTGTGATCATAATTCAGCTTAAAAATTATATAATAACATCAAAATGAAAAAGATTATCAAAATTATTTCTATTTCTCTGCTTATCTTATTTTTAAACTTCCTAAATTTAGTTAATGCCAAAGAAAAAATAAAAATTGGTTTATTGGTGCCAATGACTGGAAAAAATAAGGATTTGGGACAATCAATTATCAAAGCTGCAAGTTTAGCAGTAAAAGATATTGATAATGATTTAATTGAAATTTATCCAAAAGATACAGCTACTAGAGCAAACCAAACTCTTAAGTCTGCTTTTGAGTTAAAACAAATGGGAATTAAAATTATTATCGGACCAATATTTCATGAAAGCTTAACTTATTTAGATGAAATGGAAGATTTAACTTTCTTATCTTTGACAAATAAAACTTTGGATTTGCCTAAAAATGTAATTTCTGCTGGAATAAATTCCACATCACAGTTTAATACTATAAAAAAATTTTTAGAAAATAATAATTTACACAAAACTCTTTTTTTAACTCCAATTCAGAATTTTGAGTTTGAAGTCAAAGATGGTATTAAAAATTCCAAAATAAAAGTATTTAAAAATTTTGAATATAATATTGAACCAACAAAACTTACAAAACAAATTGAGGAAATAACTAAATACAAAATTAGAAAACAAAATCTAGCGGATGAAATAAGAAGAATTCAAGAATCAAATGAACCAAATAAAGAAAGAAAAATAAAAAGCTTGGAAAAAAGATATACAATTGGAAATGTAAATTTTGATGCAGTTATTATATCTGATTTCGATGAAAGTCTTAAAAGTGTTGCAACATCTTTAGTTTACACAGATGTTTCTCCCAAAAGTAAATATTTTATAACTCTTAACCAATGGTTTGACGAGAACTTAATGGAAGAAACAAATATTCAACCAATTTATTATCCTTCAATAAATAAACAAAATTTTGATAATTATAAAATTAAATATTTTAATGCTTTTAATGAAAATCCATCACATCTCTCATTGTTGAGTTATGATTTAGTTGGTTTGGTACATTATCTCTCTTTGAAAGAAGATCTTTCAAAAATAAAAAAAATATTTAAAAAAAAAAATTCATTTAAAGGAAAAATCGGAATTTTTGATATTAAAGATAATAAAATTAATCACAGATTAAATTTTTATAAAACAGAAGATAAAAAACTTACAGAAATTTTTTAAGTTTTTTGAAGGCTTGATAGCGATGATCCATTTTATATTTTTGAGGAGGTTTCATTTCACCAAATGTTTTGGTTTTTTTGAGTGGGATAAAAATTGGATCATAACCAAATCCATTTTTCCCCTTTGGCTCATTTGATATTCGACCCTCAACTTTGCCTACGACACAAGCAATTTTTTTATTTAAATACGAAATTGATAGAGCACATACAAATCTTGCTTTAATTTTTTTATTTTTCCAGTTCTTATCTTTTTTATATAGCTCTCTAAAAACTTTTTTAATAGCTTTATTAAAATCCCCAGATTTTCCTCCCCATCGTGCAGAATAAATTCCAGGTCTTTTGTCTAAATGATCTATCTCCAAACCAGAGTCATCAGCCAAACATATCAGGCCAGTTTTTCTAGAGAAATATTTTGATTTAATTAAAGAGTTTTCTTCAAAAGTTTTTCCATTTTCAGCAGGACTTTTAAGTTTAAAGTTAGAAGTAGAGTGAATTTTGATATAATTTGGTAATAAACTCTTAATTTCTCTTAATTTACCCTTGTTGTTAGTACCTATTAGTAATTCTTTAATTTTTTGCTTAGACATCTAGAAATATTTAAAATCCTTACCATATATGGGTCTATGGAAAAAGAAGAAAACCAAAACAGTACTCCAACAAACGAAAATCAGAATTTAGAAAAAGAAACAGAGAAACCTGAGGAAAGCTCTGAAGTTGAAAATAAACAAGAAACACCTCAAGAAACCAAAGAAGAGATTAAAGAACCAACTCCAGAGGAAAAGATTGCCGAACTAGAAGATAAACTAGCAAGAACTTTTGCTGAAATGGAAAATCAAAGAAGAAGGTTTGAAAAAGAAAAAGAAGATGCCTTTGAGTATGGAGGTTTTAGCTTTGCTAAAGAAGCATTAAATTTAATTGATAATTTGGATCGTTCAAAACATGTTTTAGAAAGCGATGATAAGTTAAAAGAAACAGACGCTTTAAAGAAGGCACTAGAGCACTTAGAAATAATAAAGAAAGATTTAATTTCTATTTTTGAAAAAAATAATATTAAACCAATTGATTGTCTTAACAAAAAACTAGATCCTAACTTTCATCAAGCAATGATGGAGATTGAAGATGACACTAAAGAAGCTGGAACAATTGTTCAAGAAATTCAAAAAGGCTTTACTATTAAAGATAGACTTTTAAGACCTTCATTGGTTAGTGTTTCAAAAAAAGTTACCAAAAAAGATGAAAAAACTGAACAAAATCAAGGGAATTCAGGAGATAAATAATAATGAGATCAACTTGTAGTTTCAAATTTAAACCCTATATGACGAAAGAGAGATATTAATATTATGAGCAAAATAATTGGAATAGACTTAGGTACAACCAACTCTTGTGTTGCAGTAATGGAAGGAACACAAGCTAAGGTTTTAGAAAATGCGGAAGGAGCAAGAACAACTCCCTCGGTTGTTGCATTTAATGATGAAAATGAAAAATTAATAGGTCAACCTGCTAAAAGACAAGCAGTAACAAATCCTGAAAACACAATTTTTGCAGTTAAAAGATTAATTGGAAGAAATTTTGATGATCCAACAGTAAAAAAAGATGTTGAGGCTGCACCATTTAAAATAATTAACTCTGAAAAAGGAGATGCTTGGATTGAAGCCAAAGGAGAAAAGTATTCTCCTTCACAAATCTCAGCATTCATATTACAAAAAATGAAAGAGACAGCAGAAAAATATTTAGGTTCAGAAGTAACAAAAGCTGTAATTACTGTACCAGCCTATTTTAACGATGCACAAAGACAAGCTACAAAAGACGCAGGTAAAATTGCAGGGCTAGAAGTTTTAAGAATTATAAATGAACCGACTGCTGCATCGCTAGCTTATGGTTTAGATAAAAAACAAAATAAAAAAATTGCTGTATACGATCTAGGTGGAGGAACATTTGATGTTTCCATACTTGAGTTAGGTGACGGTGTATTTGAAGTTAAATCAACTAATGGTGATACTTTTTTAGGTGGTGAGGACTTTGATAATGCTATTGTTGATTATTTAGTTTCTGAATTTAAGAAAGATAATGGTATTGATCTTAAATCAGATAAACTTGCTTTACAAAGATTAAAAGAAGCAGCTGAAAAAGCAAAAATAGAATTATCTTCTGCAGAACAAACAGATATAAACTTACCATTTATAACTGCAGATAAAACTGGACCAAAACACATTAATTTAAAGATGACTAGAGCAAAGCTTGAGGCTTTGGTTGAGGATTTAATTGCTAGAACAATGCCTCCGTGCAAGACTGCTTTAAAAGATGCTGGAATTACAGCAAGTGAGATTGATGAAATAGTTATGGTTGGTGGTATGACTAGGATGCCAAAAGTTATAGCAGAAGTTAAAAACTTTTTTGGAAAAGACCCTAATAAAAGTGTAAACCCTGATGAAGTAGTTGCAATGGGTGCTGCTATTCAAGCAGGAGTGTTACAAGGAGATGTTAAAGACGTTCTTTTATTAGACGTTACACCATTATCATTAGGTATTGAAACGCTTGGTGGGGTTTCAACAAAACTAATTGATAAAAATACAACAATTCCAACTAAAAAAAGTCAGGTTTTCTCAACTGCTGAAGATAATCAGCCAGCTGTTTCTATTAGAGTTTTGCAAGGTGAAAGAGAGATGGCTACTGATAACAAGTTATTAGGTAATTTTGAATTAGTAGGTATTGCTCCAGCTCCAAGAGGAGTTCCTCAAATTGAAGTTACATTTGATATTGATGCTAATGGCATTGTAAATGTTTCTGCAAAAGATAAAGGAACTGGTAAAGAGCAAAAGATACAAATTCAAGCTTCTGGTGGATTAAGTGATGAAGAAATTGAAAAAATGGTCAAAGATGCTGAAGCTAACAAAGAAGCTGACAAGAAGAAAAGAGAGTCAGTTGATGTTAGAAACCAAGCAGACACTTTAATTCATTCTACAGAGAAAAACTTAAAAGAGCATGGATCAAAAATTTCAGATGCAGAGAAAAAAGCAATTGAAGATGCATCATCTGCTGTAAAAGAAGCTCTAAAAGGTGAAGATATTGAAGATATCAAGAAAAAAACAGAAGCTTTAGTTCAAGCTTCAATGAAACTTGGAGAAGCAATCTATAAATCACAACAAAGTGCTAAACCAGATTCAGGAAAAGATGATGGTGGAGATGATACAGGTAAAAAAGACGAGAATGTTGTTGATGCTGATTTCGAAGAAGTAAAAGACGAGAATAAAGAAAAAAGCGCATAAACTGACATTTAATTGTCTGGGGTAATTTGATGGCTAAAAGAGACTATTATGATGTCCTAGGCGTAGGTAAGAGCGCGAGTCCTGATGAGCTTAAATCCGCATATAGAAAACTAGCTGTTAAATATCATCCAGATAAAAATCCAGGTGATTCAAAGGCTGAAGAAAAATTTAAAGAAGCCAGTGAAGCTTACGGAATACTTTCAGACAAAGAAAAAAAACAAAACTACGATAACTTTGGACATGCTGCTTTTGAAAATGGCGGTGGTAGACAAGGTGGAGGCTTTGGTGGTTTTAGTGGAGCTGATTTTTCAGATATTTTTGAGGATTTCTTTGGAGATTTTGGAGGTGGAGGAAGATCAAGGAAAAGAAGATCAAATAATAGAGGTTCAGATTTAAGGTATGATTTATCAATTTCATTAGAAGAAGCATATCATGGTAAAAAACAAGATATAAAATTTGCAACTACTGAACAATGTGGAACTTGTAAAGGTAATGGTTCAGAACCAGGTTATTCTCCAGACAGGTGCTCTTATTGTGGAGGAAATGGAAGAATAAGATCTAACCAAGGTTTCTTTACCGTTCAACAAACATGTCCACAATGTAATGGTAATGGCGAAGAAATCACCAATCCATGTAATGATTGTAATGGTCAGGGCAAAAAACAAACATCCAAAAAAATATCAGTGACTATTCCTAAAGGAGTAGACGATGGAACGAGAATAAGACTTGCCGGAAAGGGTGAAGCTGGCAGCAGAGGTGGTGCTACAGGTGATTTATATTTATTTATCAATGTTCATTCGCATGAGCTATTTAAAAGATCAGATGAAAATTTGTTTTTTGAATTTCCTCTATCGTTAGCTGATGCAGCTCTTGGCACTACCATTGAAATCCCAACAATTGATGGTGGAAAAGCAAAAATAAAAATTCCAGATGGAACTCAAAATGGCAAGCAATTTAGATTAAAAGGCAAAGGAATGCCATTTATGAGGAGAGGTGATTTTGGTGATTTGTATGTTCAAGTAAAGACAGAAGTACCAGTTTATTTAAACAAAAAACAGAAAGAATTATTAGAGCAATTTAGAGAAATAGAAAACGACAAGTCAAATCCAAGTATTAAAAAGTTTTTTCAAAAAGCAAAGGATTTTTGGAAAAATTAAATTATGGGATTAGAGGAAATAATT